>JBLHRT010000018.1:0-18551 GCA_047626255.1 Candidatus Azotimanducaceae bacterium | reverse complement strand
CAAAGATAAGGACAAGGAAGGCAAGGGTCGCGACGGCAAAGGTGACGACGGCGAAGATCGCAACGGCAAGAAACGCCGGGGTAAGCGCAACTGGGACAAACGCGACTATAAGTCTTACGACGATAATGTTGAGATGGGTACCCGGGGCATGAAGATCTCCCTGCGGCGCCTGCGTAAGCTGGCACGTACCGGGGCTGACGACGAATTCGATATCAACAACACTATCGACAAGACCGCAAAGAACGGCGGTATGCTTGATATCGTTATGCGCCCAGAACGGCGCAATACGGTGAAGGTATTGTTGTTTCTCGACAACGGTGGCTCCATGGATGCGCACGTCAAGGTTTGCGAGGAGTTGTTCTCAGCGGCGCGTTCCGAGTTCAAGCACCTGGAAACTTTTTACTTCCACAACTTCATCTACGATGGTGTCTGGAAGCAGCACAACCGACGTCAGAATGAGCGCCTCGATACCTTTGATATCATGCATAAGTACAGTCATGACTATAAGGTAATTTTTGTCGGTGATGCGACGATGGCGCCCTATGAAATCACACATGCCGGTGGCAGTGTCGAGCACTGGAATGAAGAGGCAGGCGCTATCTGGATGCAGCGTATGCTGGATACCTTCGAGAAGGTGATCTGGATAAATCCAACGCCGCATGACACCTGGGAGTATTCAAACTCTGTGGCGTTGACCAAGAAGTTGGTGGATGACGAGATGTATCCGCTGACCGTTCGTGGTATCGAAGAAGGTATGAACTACCTGTCGAAGTAAGCCAGTGAAGCAAAAAAACCCGGGTCAAGCCCGGGTTTTTTTTGATAGCTTTTAATCGAGTTCAACGCGAAATCGCGCATAGTAAAACCCGCCTTCATAGCCGTACGGAGTACCCTGCTCGTAGGTATTGCCTGAGCCAATAGTACCGTCGAGGTTAGCCATGTCTAGCGGGCCGGACTCGTCGAATACGTTGTTGGCACCAAGAACGAAGGTGTAACGCTCGTTAAAGGTATAAGCAGCTTCCAGATCGAAGATCCATTCGGCGTCGTAGCAATGATCTTCATTGATCTGACAACGGAGCTGATAGTTAGTACCGCCTGAAACATAAACCGTGTCACTTGGACCACCGTTGGTGCCGGCGCCGCCGTCAGCTTGTACCCAATCGCCATAGAAGCTTGCACGACCTAACAGACGTACGTTACCAATCGTATGAACCGCCGTGAAGATACCACGATTTTCTGCGTTGAAGTTCTCCAACTCAACCAGACGCTCACGAGAAACCTCGGTGCCGGCATTATCGACGTCCGTTTGGGTCATATTCCAAGCACCTGTCAGCGTTGTTGAACCCGCGTTATTCCAATCCATGGCGTAGGTGGCGACAATGTCGATACCTGTCGTTGTGGTGGCGAAGTCATTGGTAAAGAACGAGACACTGGCCAAGTCAGCAGCACCGGGAATACCCAGCTCCTGCAGGCACTGCGCCAGGTTAGATGATGCCGCTGTACAACCCACGCCAGCCGGGACTGGTAGGCCCGCGATAGCGATGGTGCCCGTCTGCGAGATACGGTCTTCCAGCTCAATCTGAAACCAGTCAGCCGTGACTGTTAGGTCATCAGTGATATCCCATGCTATACCCAGGGTCACGTTGGTGGCGTCTTCTGGCTTGAGGGGCTCAGCACCCAGAAACCCAGCGATTGGGTTGGTGGGTGGAATCTGACCACGCTGCTGAAGAACACCTTCTACTGTGATAGTAGAAACCTTGGTGACATTAGACTGACCCGGCGTTGGTGCCCGGAAGCCAGTGCTGTACGACGCACGCGCGTTCAAAGCGTCAGTGATGCTGTAGCGGCTCGCAACCTTGAAGTTGGTCGTCGTTCCAAAGCCATCAAAGTCTTCAAATCGCAAGGCACCCTGCATGAGCCAGGCGTCAGTGACATCAGCTTCTAGGTCTACATAAAAGGCATAGTTGGCTCGATCAAACTCACCCGTCTGTGACGGACTGAAACCTGCGAAGCCGTGTGCGCCGATACTCATAGGGACTAAAGGTGTGACGCCATCTGAATGGAAGTTAGCATTCTGGAAGGCAAAATCGCCGGCTTTCCAAGAGGCTTCTTCACCTTGGCGAATCTCAAACTCTTCAACCCGGTATTCAGCACCAAAGGCGATGTTAAGGTCAGAAGCGAAGGCATCAACCGCAATTGGGTAGCTAAAGTCAAAGTTGAAATTGTGTTCAGTCTGAACGTATTTGCCCAGATTAAACGCCTGCGGGCTGGTAATACCCAGAGATGGGTTCCAGCTATTCGACAGACGGAAATTCGACTCATTGCTGCCCAGCGAGTAGCTAACGTCATAATTCATGCCGCTCTTCATGGAGCCACGAACACCACCAACTATGCTGCTATCTTGGACGCTACCACCAAATGCCGGTGTATAACCACCAGGATAAATGCTGTTGGCGACCTGACAGTTAGCGGGCAGGGTGCTGATATCCAGCAAACCTGTAGCGGCTGTGACGGGGCAATTCGATGTTTGACCGGTTTGACCCAGCAGATTGGTGTCCATGATGGCGCGATTACCGTCTGCGCTAAATACGCCGCTACGGTTATTCGGGTTGCGGAAGAAAAATCCGCCCGTCACCTTGCGTTCTGCGTAGTTTGCGAAGCCATAGAGTTCCTGGCTATCAGTCAAGTCAATGCCAGCATTGATGAAAAACGCGTAATCATCGTCTACCTCAGGTGCCCCCCAGATCTGCGCGGGGTTACCCACAGCAGTATTACCACCGGCGATTAATCCGATTGCATCGGTTCGCTGTGTGCTGCGGCTGGTTGCATCAGATGACTTATAGGTCAAAGACACGCTGGCAAAACCACGATCGCCCAAAGGCAGGCCGACGTTACCCGAAACTTGGGTCAATGCGCCGTCGCCTTCGAAGTACTCGCCCGTCTTGATTTCAAAGGAGCTGCCTTCCGCATTTTCTTTCAGCTTGAAGTTCAGAACACCAGCGATGGCGTCAGAGCCATACTGCGCAGCAGCACCGTCGCGTAACACTTCAACCTGTTGTATCGCGATGGCAGGAATCACCGACACGTCTGCGCCCTGAGAGCCGGCGGACAATGAGCCGCCGAGCTCGGCAATAACTGACGCACGATGACGCCGCTTGCCGTTAACCAGTACCAATGTATTATCTGGTGGCAGGCCGCGCATATTCGCCGGGCGTGTCAGTGTCGCCGCATCGCTGATGGCATAGCGTGAGACGTTATACGACGGCAGTAGGTTTCTCAGCATGTCGTCCATGTCTGAAGATCCCATGTTTTCAAATTCTTCACCGCCCACCACGTCGATGGGTACAGCAGAGTCGGTCGCTGTTCTTCCCGGTACACGTGATCCGGTGACGACAACCTCTTCGATCACTTCAGCGCTAATAGCTGCGGGCGCAGTAAACGGCGCTAAAACGGCGAATAGTGAAAGTGGTGCGAATCTACTCAAGTTTTTATTGAGCCCTATCTCGAACTTCGGCATTTTCCCCATGAGAATCATCCCCTTGTGAGTTAATCATCAAGGTCTAGCGAGCCTGGCACTGTCATTCCGGCGCAAGATCCGCGCTCCTTAATAGCGCTGAGGCTACAACACATCTAAAGGCAAAGGATAGCGTGGAAAAAGTCTGAAGAACCAGGGGTTAAGAGCATAAAACACCTATAAAACGTGTGTTAATCTGCTTTTAGGCGGCTTATAGTGAAATTGCAGAGAGCAAGTAGTTTGATGAAAGTTTGACTTGGCGCATACATGAAGCAATAAAAAATAGCCTAACGCCTCCGTATTTGTGGTCTCGAGTAGTGGGGTGTGAAGTCCACCTAGGGCCCTGCCATGGCGCTTTTATGGCGCTTTTTCCGCGTTCTCCGCTTTGCTCGTGTCACGCTTGAGCCGAAAAATCACTGACATGGACTCAAGTATCACTAGAATACTGGTGACCAACACCACGATATCTATCGTCACCAGCAAGTAGTTGTCAGCCTTCCAGTATTCCACCAACTTGATAACGCCAGCGTAGAAAGACGTGAACAGTACAAACGCCATGGGGATCAGGGTGTAGCGTGCCGGCCGTCCGAGCCGTATCAACATTACAGAGATCACCAGTAAGGTCATGGCCGCGAGTATCTGGTTAGTAGAGCCGAACAAGGGCCAGATAATCATACCGCCTGAGCCACTGGCACCGCCGGCACCAAAGGCGAGCAGCAAGCAGGCCGTGACCGCCAATAGCGTCGCTACGATGCCGTTGTCCAGAGCGGGAATCTTGTAGATCGTACCCCATTCTTGAATGATATAACGCTGCAGGCGTACCCCAGAGTCCATGGTGGTGCCGGCAAACAACACCACCATCACAGCCAGTAAAGTGGTGGCAAGATCCTTCGGTAGGCCCCAGCCCGCATTCACCAGATTTGCGCCACCCGTGATAAAGGCGCCGGCACTGCCGCTACCAAAGTGGTCGTACAGTTCATGCCATTCGGCTGGTGTTGACGCATAAGCGACGCCGCTGACGGCGACGATGGTAATCAATGCTAATGAGCCTTCGCCGATGGCACCCAGGTAACCGACAAAACGAATATCGGGCTCCTTGTCCACCTGCTTGGAGCTGGTACCCGAGGCGACGATGCCATGAAATCCGGAGATCGCACCGCAGGCTATGGTGACGAATAGCAAGGGCAGTAGGGAAGGCGTGTCCTCGCTCATCTGGGTATTGAAAGCGGGTGCGGAAATATCGGGCATAAACAAGAATACTGCGCCATACAGCAGAAACAGGCCGACAAATAATTGCAAGCCATTGATAAAGTCACGAGGTTGTAACAGGGCCCATACGGGTAGCATTGAGGCAATGGCTGCGTAAGCAAACAGGATCAGAATCCACCAGGCGTTCGCCGACAGACCCGCCATTTCCGTGGGTAGTGACAGCGGCATGCTATTACCCAAATAGATAGAGGCATACAACGCGACTACCCCCGCGATGGACAGTCCGATCAAGTTAAATTTACGTCGTGTTAACTGACCAATGATGAGAGCGACGACAATGGCTGCCCAGGCAGGAAAGACTGCGCCAGGATTGCCCACAAAGGCGTTGGCGATAACCACGCCAAACACCGCGTTGACCATCAGCAGAACAAGAAACACCACCACCATAAACAGTGCCCGGGTACGGCTGCCAATCACCGTCTCGGAGAGGGCGCCCATAGACAGACCCTTGTGACGACTGCTGGCCCACATGGCGCCGGTGTCGTGCACGCCGGCGAAGAATATCGTGCCCAGCGTGACCCAGGCCACGGCAGGCACCCAGCCCCAATAGACTGCGATAGCGGGTCCAACAATAGGTGCGGCGCCGGCGACTGAGGTAAAGTGATGACCCCAGAGGACAAACTTATTGGTGGGCACAAAATCGACGCCGTCGTTGAACGCATGAGCCGGGGTAATGAAATCCGGATCAAGGCCAAAGATCTTTTCAGCGATAAACTTGGAATAAACAAACCAGCCAAACGACATGCCTGCAATGCCAAGTACAACGATCATGATAGATTGCATAATGTTTTTCTGCCGCCACAAGTTCAGCGCAAGAATAGCCTGATGACTGGTCGAGGGCCAGCCAACCGGCGTCGACCAATAGTTGTGTTTGCATTGCGCAGGGTAAAAATGAGAAGGTGCGGCCAATTCAGGGTTATTAAGCGCGGGTAAATGAGACATGGTTAGCAATTATGTGAGTTTATACAGAAGGCCACTCAGGCAGTCATCTAGACAGTCATCTAGACAGTCAGGTTGGGTGCTGCTCAGCGTTGTAGCGATGCTTGGGTTAGCCGGTTGTGGTGACACCACTGATGTACAGGCGCCGATGGCGGAAGCTGCGCCCGAAAGCGCGATTGTCTTACCCATTGGCGGGCCGGCTGATTTGGTGCTGCGGGGCGGCAAGATCGTGACCGTTGATAACAATATCGCCGATGCCGAGGCGATGGCTGTGCGGGGCTACACCATAACGGCCGTTGGTACCAACGAGGCAATCGCTGGCTATATCGGTCCTGAGACACACGTCATTGAGCTTAATGGCCGGCTGGTCACGCCGGGCTTTATCGAGGGCCATGGCCATTACATGGGTCTCGGTCGCGCCCGCCAAATCCTTGATCTGAGTACTGCTAGAAACTGGCAAGAGATTGTCAGCAAAGTGGCTACTGCTGTCGATAAGGCAGAACCCGGCGAGTGGATCTTCGGCCGTGGCTGGCATCAGGAAAAATGGGATAGTCTGCCGGCCAACAGTATTGACGGCGTGCCGATGAACGACACGCTCAGCGAAGTCGCCCCGGTTAATCCCGTGTACTTGGGGCATGCCAGTGGTCATGCCGCCTATGCCAATGATGCGGCGTTGAAGGCAGGCGGTATTGATGACAACACCGTGGACCCTGCCGGCGGGACTATCGTACGCACAGATGACGGCCTTGCCACAGGCCTGCTGCGGGAGAAAGCACAGGATTTTGTCGAAAAGGCCATCGATCAGTATATGGAGCGCCTGTCGCCCGAAGAGAACGCGTTGCTAATGCGTGAGCGTGTAGCCTTAGCGGCCCAGGAGGCCCTGTACTTTGGTATCACGTCGTTTCACGATGCAGGCGCAAGCTTTGCTACCATCGACTTCATGCGCGCGTTAGAGGCCGAAGGGAACCTACCTGTGCGGCTGTATGTGATGGTGCGGCAGGAGTCCAATGACGCTATGGCAGAAAAGCTCGGCAGTTATTTGCAGCTTGCCGAGGGCAACGACTTTCTGACAGTGCGATCTATCAAGCGCCAAATTGATGGTGCGTTGGGTGCCCATGGTGCCTGGCTACTTGAACCTTATGAAGACATGCCTGAGACCGCCGGCCTGGTGTTAGAGCCTGTGGCAGATATCGAGGTTACCGCGGGCCTCGCCGTGACGCATGGCTACCAGCTCAACACCCACGCTATTGGCACCCGAGCGAATCGTGAGACGCTGGATATCTATGCGCGCACTTGGGAACAGATGGAGGTCGATGGTGGAGATTTACGCTGGCGGGTAGAGCATGCCCAGCACATACATCCGGATGATGTGCCACGTTTTGGCGAGATGGGTGTGATTGCTGCCATGCAGGGTATTCACGCGACTTCTGACGGACCCTGGATACCGTCGCGGCTTGGTGCTGCCCGCACCGAGAGTACGTCTTACCCGTGGCGTGACCTGATCGAGTCGGGGGCGATTATTGCCAACGGCACCGATGTGCCGGTAGAGCCCATCAATGCCATTGCTTCTTTCTATGCGTCGGTGTCGCGCATGACTAGCACGGGCGAGAAGTTTTTTCCCGAGCAGGCCATGACGCGCATGGAGGCATTGAAAAGCTACACGATCAACAATGCTTACGCGGCCTTCGAGGAAAATATTAAAGGCAGCCTGACGCCCGGCAAGTATGCTGACATTGTCGTGCTGTCGCAGGATATTTTGACAATTCCCGAGTCACAGATTCCTGACACTCAGGTGGACTACACCATTGTTGGTGGCCAGGTGAAGTTTGATCGGGAAACGTTCCAGGCTGATAACAGCGATTAGGCCAGGCAGCCCTTCGCTCCATCACAAGTAATGACGGGGTTGTAAGGGGTGGGTGATGAGTAGTTCGCATCGCCTTTTGGTTGGCTTATGATCGAAAACAACTCGTTTTGAAATTTATTGTAAGGTGGAGTTTATGTCTCTAGCGTTAACGCTTAACCTCTTAGTCATCGTGGCGCTTGTTGTGGGCCTAGTAAAGCTGCGGCTGATGGGCTTGTCTTTGTCCAGGCGGGTGCTCGTGAGCTTGATCGCAGGCGCGGTGCTAGGGTTAGCCCTGCAAGCGATCTATATCGACAGCCCGGACGTGATCACGGCCACGTTGGGGTGGAGTAATGTTCTGGGGGCCGGTTATGTGAGTCTGCTGAAGATGATCATCATGCCGTTGATCTTGGTGTCCATGATTGCCGCCGTCGTGCGTATGGAGGCTGTCGCAGCGCTAGGAAAAATAGGCGGCTTGGTGGTGGGTATGCTTATTTTCACTACGATTATTGCTGCCCTGATCGGGATTATGGTCACGAACATGTTTGGCCTGACGGCCGAGGGTCTGACCGAAGGCGCTCGGGAGTTGGCCCGTGCTGAAGTGTTGGTTGTCCGTCAGACGACGGTCGCTGACATGGGGCTAGCGCAGATTGTGTTGAGTTTTATTCCACAGAACATCTTCAGTGATCTGACTGGCGCCCGGCCAACGTCGATCATTGCCGTCGTGATCTTTGGCATTCTGACGGGGATCGCTGGTCTGCACCTCAAACATGACCATCCAGAGCAGGGCGCTGCGTTCAGCAGTTTTGTTGAAACGGCTCAGGCCGTCGTACTGCGACTGGTGCGTATGGTCATTGGTTTAACCCCCTATGGCGTGTTGGCCTTGATGCTGAAAGTGACTGCCAGCTCCAGCGGCGATGATATTCTCAATTTGCTGGGCTTTATTATTGCTTCCTACCTAGCTATTTTTCTGATGTTTTGTGTGCATGCCTTTCTAATATTTTTGGCGGGTAAGAGTCCGGCGGACTACTTCAAGCGGGTCTGGCCAGTACTGACCTTTGCCTTCACGTCGCGTAGTTCTGCTGCCACTATCCCATTGAATGTCGAAACCCAGATTCGGGAACTGAATGTCGCCAGCCCCATTGCTAACTTGTCAGCAACCTTTGGTACGACGATTGGTCAAAATGGTTGCGCGGGTATTTATCCTGCCATGTTGGCGGTAATGGTTGCCCCTACGATGGGTGTCAATCCGCTAGACCCGATTTTCATTCTGACATTGGTTGGCGTGGTGGCGATCAGCTCCTTCGGTGTAGCGGGCGTCGGCGGTGGGGCAACGTTTGCCGCGTTGATCGTCTTGCCGGCTATGGGCTTCCCCGTGGCGTTGGTGGCGTTATTGATTTCTATTGAGCCCCTGATTGATATGGCGCGCACCGCGTTGAATGTAAGTGGCTCGATGACAACAGGGCTGGTGACCAGTCGGTTGCTGGGAATGCCAGAGCGTGATGAGTCGTTGACCGAGGGGGCGTCGCCATGAACGCCAAATTAACCGAGTTTGCCAGCCCGGTCAGCCGTTCAGATTGCTGTGCAGCCCGTCAGTACGACGTAATACCCTGGGGGGCGATCGAGTGATGATTTCGAAGAGAGGATATATCATGAATGTTGTGTTGCTGAACATCACTCCGCTGTGCCGACGCTGGGTCTGCTTGTGTCTGATTTTATTGGGCAGTCCTGCGGGCGCTGCCAACGCGCCCACGTTCGCAAGCAATGGGATGGTGGTTACCGCCAATGAAATCGCCTCTGACGTTGGAAAGCAGGTTCTGTTGGAAGGTGGTAGCGCCATCGATGCCGCCGTGGCCACGGCGTTCGCCCTGGCGGTGACCCATCCAACGGCGGGTAATATTGGTGGTGGTGGATTTTTGGTCTATCGGCCGAGCAAGGGCGAACCCATGACCTATGATTTTCGCGAGACGGCGCCGGCAGCCTCGCACCCTGAGATGTGGTTGGTTGATGGCGAGTACAGCAACACCTTGCACCATGACAGCTACGCCTCGGTAGGGGTTCCCGGTACTGTCGCTGGCTTACATCTGGCCTGGCAGGACGAGGGTCGGTTACCGTGGAAGCGACTCTTGGCGCCTGCCATAGCACTAGCGAACGGTGGCATCACGGTCACGGACCATTTGTCGCGCTCCATGATCAAACAGCTACCAAGGATGCGGGCTTACCCCGCATCAATGGCTAAGTTTACTCACCAAGGCAAGCCCTATAGGGCGGGGGATCTCTGGCTGCAGCCAGACTTGGGGGCCAGCCTGCAGCGGATTAGCGACCTAGGCCCGGCGGGATTTTATGAGGGCAAGACCGCCGAGCTGCTGGTGGCTGATATGGTGGCGCATGATGGGTTGATCACCGCGGCAGATTTGGCGAATTATACGGCGAAGAAGCGCGAGCCTGTCCGCGGTAATTATCGTGGCTATGACATCATCGCCATGCCGCCGCCTAGTTCTGGCGGCACGACGTTGATCGAGATGCTCAATATACTGGAGGCATATGATCTACAGAAGATGGGGTTTGGTGCCGCAGATACCCTGCATGTGATGAGTGAAGCGATGCGTCGGGCCTATTTTGATCGAGCGCGCTTTCTTGGTGATCCAGATTTTAATGCCGATATGCCCACCGAACGTCTGCTGTCGAAAGATCACGCCAAGCAACTGCAAGCCAGTATCGATTTGTCGCGAGCCTCTGTCTCGGTGACAACGGGTTATGAATTATTGCCCGAAAGTCCCCAGACCACACATTTTTCGGTGGTTGATAAGGCACGTAATGCGGTGTCTCTTACCTACACGTTAGAAAATTCTTATGGCTCGGGCATTGTGGTCGCTGGTGCGGGATTTTTGTTGAATAACGAGATGGGTGATTTTAATGCGGGTCCTGGATTGACGAACTCGCAAGGCTTGATTGGAACACCCGCCAATCTGGCAGAGCCGGGTAAGCGCATGCTCAGCAGCATGACACCGACGATTGTTGCGCGTGACGGTGAGCTATTTATGGTTACGGGTACACCCGGTGGGCGGACGATCATCAATACCGTGCTGCAGACCATCCTCAATGTCGTTGACCACAATATGAATGCGCAGGCCGCTGTCGATGCGGGCCGAATTCATCACCAATGGATGCCGGATATCATTGCGTATGAGCGCCAAGGGTTCTCACCCGATACGCTCAAGTTACTTGAGTCGCGGGGACATTCACTGCGGGAGATCGATAAACAGGGTTCCGCCGAAGTGATTATTTCTCGCAAGCCCACAGAACCCCTCGAAGGGGGCGTTGATCGACGTTACAATGACGGCGGTATTGCTGGCTGGTAGTTGGTCTTTAAAAAGTACGAAGACGGTACAGCAAACGCCGTCTTCGCAATCAGTCGTACAACTCGGTTCGGCTGATAGCCTAAGTCTAGTCGGGAAATTTGACTCTGCTGAGCTCAATACTCAGAACAATTCGCGATAGAACATCGGATTTTGATGCGCTTTTGTTTAAGATCGTCATTTTGCGGTCTTCAGATCTCTTTCGTGGTGATATTGGTCACTGTGGATGTGATGCACAAACCGTCCTAATCATGAGTTAACCGATACCTTTCAGCTTGAATAACGACTCTCACCAGACCCCCGACGCGCGTCCTCGCACGTCGCGGCGGGCACGACGAAAGCCCAGAAACAGCCATGACCAGCCGCTATCGCCAGAATTGGCCCGGTGTATGATCAAGGATAGGGGGCGCCTGCGTCAGGCATTATCACGGGACGCTGCAAGTGATGGGCAGGGTCGCAGTGATGCTGTGGCGGCCCAGTTAGCGCGCTCGACGGCCTACGCCGACGCGCGGCAGGCGGCATTGCCGGTGCCTACCTTCCCAGAAAATCTGCCCGTCAGTCAGCGCCTGGACGATATCAAGGCTGCCTTGGCAAGTCATCAGGTGGTGATTATCGCGGGCGAAACCGGCTCGGGTAAAACCACGCAGCTACCTAAGATCTGTCTGGCGCTGGGCAGGGGCGTGCATGGCATGATCGGCCATACACAGCCGCGGCGGGTAGCAGCGCGCACGGTGGGCAATCGCATCGCAGATGAACTACACGTTAAATTCGGCGAGCAAGTGGGTTATCAAGTGCGTTTCACGGATCAGACGAGTCCTATCACGCTGGTCAAGGTGATGACCGACGGCATTTTGCTCGCAGAAACGGCTCGCGACCGTCTGCTTGAAGCCTATGACACGATCATCATCGACGAGGCTCACGAGCGTAGCCTGAACATTGACTTTCTGCTGGGATATCTCAAAGGCATCTTACCGAAGCGGCCAGACCTGAAAGTCATCGTGACGTCGGCGACCATTGATGTGCAGCGCTTCTCGCGACACTTCAGTGATGCCCCTGTGATTGAAGTCTCTGGTCGCACCTTTCCGGTGGTTGTGCATTACCGCCCAACGTTGATGGAAACCAAGAGCCAGGATGCTGACGAGACCATGTACCAGGGCGTGCTCGACACGATGCAAGAGATCGAGCAGTTGGAGCGCAAACGCCAGTCGCCAGGCGATGTGCTGGTGTTCTTGTCGGGCGAGCGCGAGATTCGCGAGTTGGCGCAACTGCTGCGCAAGGCTGAGTTGCGTCTGTGGGAGGTCTTGCCGCTGTATTCACGATTGAGTGTGGCAGAGCAGAATCGCGTTTTCCAAGCCCATCGAGGCCGCCGCATTGTGCTGGCGACTAATGTTGCTGAGACGTCTTTGACGGTGCCGGGTATTCGTTATGTGATCGATACCGGGCTGGCGCGTATATCCCGTTACAGCGTGCGCTCGAAAATCCAGCAGCTACCGATAGAGCCTATTTCGCGCGCCAGTGCAGACCAGCGTAAGGGTCGCTGTGGGCGCATCAGTGACGGGGTTTGCTTTCGCTTGTACGCCGAGGAAGACTTTCTGTCCCGGCCAGAATTCACCGCGCCAGAAATTTTGCGCACCAACTTGGCTGCGGTCATCCTGCAGATGTTGACGCTCAAGCTGGGGGATATCAGTCACTTTCCGTTTCTTGAAAAACCCGACCAGCGGCAGATTAACGATGGCTTTCATCTGTTGCAGGAATTGCAGGCCGTTGATGACGGTCGACAAATCAACCGCATGGGGCGGGAAATGGCGCGGTTTCCATTGGACCTGCGATTGTCGCGCATGCTGATGCAGGCCAGTCGTACTGGCTGCATGACCGAAGTGCTAACCATTGTCAGCGGGCTCGCTATGCAAGATCCGCGCGATCGACCCCATGACCAGCAACAGGCGGCGGATGAAAAGCACCGACAGTTCAAGGATGAACAGTCAGATTTTATGACACTGGTGAATATCTGGGAGTTTTTTGAAGCCCAGCGCCAGGCGCTAACACAGAACCAGTTGCGTAAATTTTGTCGTCAGCATTTTCTGAACTATCTGCGCATGCGCGAGTGGCAAGAGAATCATCGGCAATTGCATCTGGTGGCGAAGGAACTAAAGCTCAAGAAGAATGTTGAGCCGGCTGATTATGCGACGGTGCATCAGGCGCTGCTCGCTGGCTTGCTGGGTAATATTGGTGAGAAGACCGACGAGAAAGATTATCTGGGAGCGCGCAATCGTCGACACTTTATCTTCCCGGGTTCTGGTCAGTTTAAGCGCCGACCGCGCTGGATTATGTCGGCCGAGCTAGTAGAGACCACGCGCTTGTTTGGCCGCACCGTGGCCCAAATCGAAAGTGAATGGATAGAGCCGTTAGCTGGACATCTAGTGAAACGCAATTACGCTGAGGCGTACTTCGATATCAAGCGTGGTCAGGTCGTGGCCTTTGAAGAAGTGCTGCTGTATGGCGTTGCAGTGATCAAGAAACGTCTGGTGAGCTATGGTCCCGTTGACCCTGTGCGGGCGCGCCACATCTTTATTCAGGAAGCGCTTGTTGAGCAGCAAATGGACAGTAAAGCGGGTTTTTACAGGCACAACTGCCAGCTTGTAGCCGAAATTGAGAAGCTCGAGTCTATGTCGCGTAAGCGCGATATTCTGGTGGACTCCTACACCATCTTTCGCTTTTATGATGGCCTGTTACCCGATTCGATTGCGGGCACCGTCGATCTAGAAACCTGGCGCAAGAAAATCGAGATGACGTCGCCAAAGTTACTGTATCTGGATAAACCGACGCTGATGAAGCAAGAGCCGGGACTGTCAGAAGCTTTGTATCCCAACCAGATTGAGATTGCCGAGACTCGATTGAAGCTCGACTACCACTTTGATCCCCAGCATGAAGATGATGGGGTTAGCGTTAAAGTGCCGGTGGCGCTTTTACGCCAGGTATCTAGGGCACAACTAGATTGGGTGATTCCTGGGCTGCTGCGAGAAAAATGCCTAGCCTTGATCAAGAGTCTACCGAAAGCCATTCGCAAGCGCTTCGTGCCAGCCCCAGAGTATGTGGACAAGGTCTTGCCGTCACTAGTTTATGACGGTCGCGATTTGACGGAAGTGCTGGCGGAAAAACTATTCCGCCTAAATGGTATGCGAGTCAATGCAAGCGACTTTACGCCGGATAATCTTGACCAGCATCTGAAAATGAATATCAAGGTGATCAATGACAAGGGGCAGTTGATCGGCAGTGCTCGCGACCTGGATCAATTGCAATTGGAGTTCGCAGCCCAGACAGATAAGGACTTCAACCAGCGTTCGCGCCACGAACTTGAGGTTGAAGGCGCGATTGACTGGCAGTTTGGCGAGTTGCCCGCGGTGATCAAGATCACTCAGGCAGATATCACGCTCAAAGGCTATCCCACCTTGGTCGATAACCAAGACAGTGTGGCCGTCAAAATTCTGGATAACCCCATTGAGTCGGCGCGGGTATCGAAGCTAGGGCTGCAGCGACTGATCATGCTGTCATTGGTTGAACAGGTTAAGTACGTGAGTCGAAATTTGCCAGGTTTTAAACAGTTTTCCCTGTATTATGCCACCCGCGGCAGTGGTGAAGCTTTACTTGAAGATTTGGTGACGGCTGTATTCCGCTTCACCTTTATTGAAGACAAGCCGCCGGTGATGTCGGAGGCCGCTTTTACGTCGCGATTGGCCCAGAGGAGTGATTTGGTGACGGTGATGAACCTGACGGGCAAATTGATGGGCGAGATTTTGAAGCTCGCCAATGAAATCGAGCGCAAGCTGGCAGAAGGGGAGACGCCTGTTAATCGCACATCACGACAGGACTTAACCGAACAGTTAGCTGAGTTACTAGCGCCAGGTTTTCTGGCCCGGGTATCGTTGCACTGGTTGAAGCAGTATCCTCGCTTTTTGCAGGCTATGCTTTATCGTCTTGACAAGATGAGCTTTAGTATCGACAAGGATCAGGCGGCCATGGCGCAGGTGCGTAGTCATTGGCAAAATTTGCGTGCGGGGGGCGGGGTGACGAATGAATCCCTGCATCAGTATCGTTGGATGATCGAGGAGTTCAGGGTGTCTGTGTTTGCCCAGACCCTAGGCACGAGTTTACCCGTTTCGGTCAAGCGGCTAGAGAAAGAGTGGCAGAAATCTGCGCCGCGCTAAGTCTATTAAATAAGCTTATTAGATAAGCCTGTGAATAGTAAATGACGGGGCAAAGCAGGCGAGTGGTCTAAAAATCAATCTGTTTGCGATGATCAATATCGCTGTTAACAGTCAGAGTCAGGGAGTCTGATGTGAAAGTATTATGTCGTTTTTTTTATCGAGTTGTTGGGGTATTGCTGCTGGTATCAGCGATGCCTGTGGCCGCCGGTGAGAATAATCCCGATCCCTTTGAGGGCGTCAACAGGATCACTCATGGCTTCAATGATATTGTCGACAGAATCATATTCAAGCCGCTGGCCCGGAGCTACAAGTGGGTCGTGCCAAACCTGGCGCAGACCGGGATTAGTAATTTTTTTCTGAATCTCGATGATATCAATAACGCGGTTAATAACGTTCTGCAAGGCAAGTTCAAGGCGGGTGCCAGTGATATGGGGCGTCTGCTATTGAATACTACCATGGGCTTAGGTGGCTTGTTAGATCCAGCATCGACCGTAGGATTAACCCGACATAATGAAGATTTTGGACAGACGTTACAGATCTGGGGAATGCCGAATGGACCCTATCTCGTGCTACCGTTGCTGGGGCCCTCGACCCTAACGGATTTAATTAGTCGCCCTATCGATAGCCAGACTGATCCATTGCTATATTACCGCCCGGCGCGAGATCGTAATGCCCTGCTAGGCACCAATTTGATCGATATCCGCTCGGACTTTCTGAGTGCAGAGTCGTTGGTATTCGGCGACCGATATATCTTCTTTCGCGACGCTTACCTGCAGCGTCGTGAGTACCTAACTCTGGACGGTCAGGTCGTGGATGACTTCGACGATTTTTGATCTGCAGTAAGTCTCCTGCATTTCCCCATTATCGATCACAATCCGCACTAATAGTTGATGCTAAGTGATGGTAAACATTGAAATTAGGGAGTAAGGTTGGCGCATCTTTCAGGTCAGTTTGTGAGCACCGTCTATGGGTGTCAGAAGGGGTGAATTGCTGCTGCTGGGTTCAGGCGCAGCCATCCAGAACGAAGTATTAGCGCGACTCCGTGACGGCGGCTATGAGATCTATCATGCCAGCTCTGAGGAGGACTGCATCGTCCGTATCAATGCCGGGCAGCCTGAAGTGCTCCTGGTGTTACTGTCTGATCCTTTGATAAACCTTGATTCAACCCTGCCAGCACTTCGTGCCGCGAGCCCAGGCTTGCCGATTGTGCTTCTGGCTGATGCGTTGAGCGCGCCTAATCTCGTTCGCGCCCTTAATCAGGGTGCTGATGATTACCTGATGCTGCCCCTGATTGATCCTGCGCTAATGACTCATGTACTGCGTCAGACCATTACCCGCAAACGTGAAATCAAGCGACACGAGCAAAACGAGCGGGTATTGGCTAAAACCAATACGACATTGCTGGAAAGCCTGCAAGTGCTAGAGCGTGATCAGCAGGCAGGCTTTCGAGTGCAAGCAGGCATGATGCCAGATACCCCGTTCGTCATTGACGATCTGACCTTTGAGCATCTGATCGTACCGTCCTTGATCCTCAGTGGTGACACGGTTGATTGCTTTGAATTACCGGACCAACGGCTACTGTTTTATATCGCGGATGTCTCAGGCCATGGTGCAGCCGCCGCGATAGTTACCGTATTGCTGAAGAGGCTCTTCCAACAATTGCTCACAGATTTTGAGACATTGGACATCCGTCGCGCCGACCAGATCCTTGAGTGGCTCAATGGTGAGTTGCTTGGCGTAGGTCTCGAGCAACACGCGACCCTGTTCCTAGGGCTGATCAGCGAGGACCGGCGACATCTCGAATATAGTAACGCTGCGCACTTTCCCGGCACTATGATATTCAGCGATTCAGGCACGCAATACCTAACGCTCGGAGGGCTGCCATTGGGGTTAGTGCCGTCACCGGGTTATGCGCGGCGGGCGGTTGAGTTGCCAAATTCCTTCACGATTGTGATGTTTTCTGACGGAGTGTTCGAAATTATGCCCCAAGCGGACTTGGAAGAAAAAGAAAAACACCTGATATCTCTAGTAAACTATACTCAGGGAAAGGTAGACTCCGTCTCGGAAAAACTAGGGCTCAAAGAGCTCGCAGATATCCCCGACGATATCGCGCTTTTTACAGTGACCAAGGCTGGATGATGAGTATGGGCAAAATTCTTTTTGCTAACCAAAGCGGTATGCAGGTGCTGAAGTTCGTAGGCGATGTGCGGGTGTGTTTAGGCCCAACCATCTCGACGTTCTTGAACAGCATAACGAAAGACCGCGGGATCAAGGGCATGGTCATAGACCTGCGACAGGCCACGGGTATTGATAGCACTAGTCTGGGGCTGTTGGCTAAAGTCTCTTTGCGTTGCCAAGGCCAATTAAAAATTCTTCCCACGATTGTTTCTACGAATGCTGATATCACGCGTTTGTTGTTTAGTATGGGATTCGATAAGATTTTTGTTATCGACGATGACGTTAGCCGATGTTGTGATGAGGTGGCTGAGTTACCGTCACAGATTGTCTCAGAGAGGGTACTTCGTGATCAGGTGCTTGAAGCTCATCGGACGTTAATGAATCTCAACGAGAAAAACCTGATAGCCTTCAAAGATCTTGTCGCCGCCCTTTTACAAGAGCAGCAAGAGCAAGAAAGAGCCAGTATGCCGCAACCCATGGAATGGGCCGTAGGTCGTCGCTAGCTTTGATGTCGTTTGGCGCGCATCTTGGCTTTGATGAAATCAGAATGGGCAACGTGCAATAAGCCCGATACCTTGCGAACAAACTGCTCTTCATACTTGTCGATACGCCCATCGGCGTAAGCGACTAGCCAGAGATTCTCTGTTAGCTGAATTTTGTCGTCGTGCGAGTAATGCGCGTTCACCAGCTGCGTAAACTGAAAAACGTCGTTCGCTTCATCTGTCGCCTGACTTGCCAATTCTATCAGTTCTTGTAAATCTTCTTCGTTGAGATCGAAAGTGCTTCGCAGCATATCGACGATGATGGCATGCTCTACTTTGTCCACTTCAAAATCTGCCCGTGATAATTCCAAAAGCAAGGCAGCGGTGGCAAATTTCACTGATTGCCCGGTGTCTTGCTGAGCCACGGGCATTAATTTCTCGTCGAAGAATTGCTTTATTTTATCGAACATAAACTGAGTTCTACCCCTGTCTCATCATCTGTGCGGCGCGCATGTCGCTTGAGGTTTCAGTGCTTCTAAGTCCCGCCTCGCGCAGTGCCCGGTGTACTACGCCGATATCGGCGTCTTTCTCAAACATATGAGCGCCGAGTTCGCGGCGGAAGGTGCGTGCGCCGTGCATGCCGGTAAACCAGCCCATCAAGTGGCGAACCATATGTTTGAAGGGCTCGCCACCCGCCTGTTCGCGCTCCATGTACGTCATATAATCTTCCAGCACGTCCATTCTGTCTAGGGCATCGTGCTTGTACAG
>JBLHRT010000017.1:0-18886 GCA_047626255.1 Candidatus Azotimanducaceae bacterium | reverse complement strand
AGCATGATAATGATGGTGGTGACCAGATTCAGCAACTTGAAGGCGATCGCAAAGGTTCCTACCTCGGCCATGCTGGCGAAGTGTGGCAGCACTAAAAACGGGTAATTCAGAAAGGCAATGCTGACCAGTGCCGTCAGCCACAAGGGCGCGTGGGACTGCCAGTGCATGTCAATGGCCGCTTCACTGGCTTCCGGCTGCGCCTTCATATTACTGGCAGCGTTAGGGGCTACGGCCCGCGTTGCCGCCAGCAGGCACGCAAGTAGCGCCAGGGCTGTGATCACAAAGCCCGTCGTGAAAGCGGCAATGATATCGCCACTATCGATACGGTTGTTCAACTGCCATTGCACCAGCAGTACAAGGGCTGCCACCAGCGGTGGTCCAGCGCTTTCGCCGAGTACACCGGTGTTGATTGAGGATCGTGCTTTCAGGCTATCTGATGTCAGGCGAGTAACGGCAAAGGCAAGGATAGCCAGTGCCAGAAGGTAGCCGTTGGTTCCCTGCCAGACAACCGTCACGTCACCGGCGACAGTTCCCGTGACATCACTCGCTACATCGCTCGAGAGAAAAGCCAGTAATGCCGCCAGAGCCAGCATCACCAGCAGCCAGACAAGTGCCATACGCTGCATGCAGGCTGCCAAGAAGTTGCGTGTAGCCCGCGCATCACGGTCGGCAGTGCGTGTTGCCAGGCGCCGCATAGCATGGGTTGGCAGGCCCGACGCTGTAAGCTCTCCCAGGGTGCAGGTCCAGACACTGAACAGCTGCAGCATGCCCACACCTTGCGGGCCTGCCAGGCGGCCCACGACTAGCAGAATCAGCATCTGCAGTACAACACCCAACATGCGCACAACCGTCAGGTTGATGACAGTGCTGATGCTGCTGGCAGACGTGGCTGTCATGCGCGGCTCCACCCGGCAGCGTCACGCGCTACCTGTTGGGACTGTGTTAATTCGTTAGAAGTCGAGGTGGACTGATTCGCTGACGCAGGGTTAAGGACAGGCGCCATGGCCTGATCCATAGCGGTAAACAGCGCCTGCCAGGTGTATTTGTCTGCTATCCGTTGTCGGGACTCATCGGCCAGACGCTGCCACAGTACCGGGTCTGTCAGCAATTGGCTGATATCCTCGATCATGTCCTGGGCTGTCGTGGCAATCATCAGGTGTCGGCCGTGCTCCACTTCGATGCTCTCGGCACCGATGCGTGTGGTAGCAACGGGAATGCCGCGGGCCATCGCATTAAGCACCTTGACCTTCATGCCGCTGCCGAAAGTGAGGGGGGCAATACAAATCCGGGCGCCGGGATATACAGTTTCAAGATCGACCACATAGCCCAGCAGGCGGATCGACTCATCCCGGGCTGCCCTTGTCTGTAGTCGCTCATCTGGGTGCTTGCCGACGATATCCAACGCCAGGTCAGGGTGAGCCGCCTTGAGTTGTGGCCAGACGTCATCGAGAAACCAGGTCAGACCCAGCACATTAGCCTCCCAGCCGAGAAATCCCACGTATACCAGACGTTTGGCGGTGGCCTGCCATTGCATGGCCGGCAGTGTCATCTGCGTGTCATCACCCAGATGATAGGTCTCTTGCATGATGCTGGCATCGCAACCTGCGTCTGCCAGTGCCTTGATATCATCGGGTGCAGCAAAGACCAGGTCGGCGCGCTGGCACACCCGTCGCTCGTAGCGCCTGACGCGCTGGGCTTCCATATGGGCCACCAGCTTGAACAAGGGGTTGGCACAGGTTTCCGCGTAGCGCTGCCAGAGTCGGAAGTAGGCATTGTGCGCGTGATACACCACCTTGCCGGTATGCTGCGTGGGCAGGTACTGGAATACCTCAAAGTGATCCAAATACACGCAGTCGAATGTCGCGGGCAGCGCATCAATGCGTTGCTTGAGTTGCGCGCCGCGGGTGCGGAGCACGTTCAAGGGTTCGTTGCGCAAGTAGCTGCGTGTCATATTCAGCGCGTTACGTGGCACATTGACGGGTGTGGTCAGGCACAACGCCAACTGATTCCCCAGTACTTGCATGAATTCGTCAAGGTGCTGAGCGTCTTCAAGCTTCAGCGGGCAGGCCAGAGTCACGTGATAACAGCTGGCCAGATGCTTGAGCAGATTGAGGCTCTTGAGCTTGCCGCCACTCTGGGCGGGATAGGGCAGTTCGGAGGTGATAAATAACAGAGATTGCATGTGTTTGCTTGTTGCTTGAATGATGCTACAACCATCGCAAGGTCAATGCCAACTGCCTGGTGAGTGTCTGTGCGCCAGATATGACGGGGTACCAGCGGATCTGCAGGAAGATTCCGGTTATGTCCGCAGTGGCCTGGGTTCGCAATCTGCATGTCGCTTTGCAATCTGCGGTGGCGTCTTGCTCGCGTTCTGCAACAGCGCACCCTTCAGCGACCTGCGTCTATTATCTGGCGCAGCGCAGCGACTGGCAGGCCCAAGTTTGACTGCACATGCAGCGCGACATGCTGCGCCTCGCAACTACCCACAAAACGCTCAAGGTCAGCCGTTGAATCCATTGAGTAAAGCCAGGAGCTGTGGCACAGCTGCTGGTCTGTGGCGTAGTGATACTGTTGGTCAGTGCAGGCATCAACGAAGGCCCCGTAAAGAACGAACTCAGAAAAATCCATGCTGTGCAGCAGGGTCTCCATCCAGGGCCGTTGCCAGCGTTGCTCAATAGCCCCCAACATGGCGCTCGCATGGCCCCGGTGCAAGGTGTTGAGCTGGGCAATATAGGCACCCTTGAGCTGGTCGGGGTCACCTAGCTTGAACTGTCGGGCGGCGAAGCCATACCAGTTTCGGTACCGCCTGGATGCGTAGAAGTGGGGCTTGCGTGTATCCCGGTAGAATCTTACGCGATCCTGTGACCAGAGGTCGCTGGCAGCAAAGTCGCGCACAAACACGGTGTCTGAGTCGACATAGCAGCACGCGTCAGCGTCTGAGTACTGTGTGACCGCGAGCTTGATCACCTGCTGCAGAATCCAGCCACGTACCGGCAGGCCGCGGGATGACAGCCACCAGCGACGGGCAAAGGGTAGTTGCCGCAGCCACGCCGGCAGCAGGTCCTGCTTGACGATGATCTCCACGCCGGGGCGTGCCAGATGGCGAAATTGTGGCTCGTCCATCGCATCCACCAATAGCAGGTGCTTGTCAAAGCCGCTGACGTGCTGCGCTGCGCTGTCCATCAACATTTCACAACGTTCGATTTCTGGCAGCCAAGTGGGTGTAACCAACACTGTTTTCATGACAACCCATTTTCGCTATTTGCAATGCTATTTGCGCCTATTTGCTCGCGAGTTGCAACCACCCTGCTCGCCCGGATCCTGATAAGCCCGCCAGAGAGTCCTTTCAGCCTCGTTACCAACTTGGCATGGATGTTGGTATGGGGTAGGTAACCAAACGAAGAGTGATAATCATGATGCGCAAACTATTGATCATTACGCTGCTGCTACTGACCCAACCGGTATTCGGTACAAGCTTCGAGGAATGTCCCGCAGAAGCCTTCTTAACGCAGGGTCGACCGGCGCAGCTGTACGGCATTGACCTTGCCACCGGCGCCTATCGAGTGCTGGCGAGTGATATGGGCACTAGTGAAAAGCTCAATGCGATAGCGTTTAACGTTCACGATAACTACATGTATGCCTGGGACTATGGCGAACATACGGTTGCACGTATCGGCCGAGATTATCAGATAGAGCCGCTGGCCGTAACGAATCGCCCAAACAGTGATTTCTATGTGGGTGATATATCGACTCGCGACAATGCTTACTATCTGTACCGCCGCGGCAACCAGGCGCAGCATGGGTTATGGCGCATCAGCCTTGATGCCGGTGATGCCAGCTATCTGGATGCCGTACGCATTATCGATGGCAGCAGCCTGGCGCTGACGATCTATGATTTTGCCTTCAGTCCCATTGACGACCAGCTGTACTCGCTAGATGCCAACGGCAGTCTGGTACGTATTGACCCGGCAACGGGTGCCTGGGACCAGTTGGGTAACACCGGGATCACAGGTGCTTTTGGTGCCATCTATTTTGACGTAGAAGGTAATCTGTATGCGAGCCGCAGCAACGACGGCAAGATCTTCCGGGTTAACCCTGCGGACGCCAATCCCACTGCCGTGGAATTTGCCCAGGGTCCATCATCGTCCAACACTGACGGCGCCCGCTGCGCCTTTGCGCCGGTGACCATCAGCGAAACCGTCAGTTTTGATTTTGGTGATGCCCCTGACAGCTATGCCACTACGCTGGCCAGTAATGGCGCCCGTCATGGTACCGGTGTTGAGCCGTTGCACCTTGGTGCGCTCGTTGACTGCGAGGTGCAGGCGGCAGTTGCGCCCCAGCGGGATGATGATGTCGGTGTTGACGATGAAGACGGTGTCAGTTTTATTACGGCCCTGGACGCCGGCACACAGGCGATCATACAGGTTGAGGTAACCGGTAGCGGTTTCCTGAACGGCTGGATTGATTTTAACGGTGATGGCCACTTTGGTACCGCAGAACAGGTGTTCATCGATGTGCCTATGACGAATGAGCTGCGCAACCTGATCATCGATATACCCCAAACTGCGGTTCCCGGTGCGAGTTGGGCGCGCTTTCGCTTCAGCAGTCAGACAGGTCTGGGTGCCAGCGGCGGTGTGGCCGATGGCGAGGTTGAGGACTATCCGGTGACTGTCACCCAGGGCATCCTGAGCAATACCCACTATCCGTCAGTTCATGGATTTGTAACGCTTGGCTTTGAAGACCTGTGGCCGTCGGTAGGTGACTATGACCTCAATGACCTGGTGGTGCACTATCGCACGACGATCAAGAAGGTAGGCTCGAGTGTGATTGCGGTCAGTATCAGCGGTGAAATACTGGCCACTGGCGCGAACTTCCATAACGGCTTCGGCATCGAGATTCCCGGGATCAGCCGTGACAATATCGAGGAGGCCAGTATTGAATTTATTATCAATGGTATCGCCCAGCCCGCATCCCCCCTTGAAGCCGGCCAGAGCAATGCCGTGTTCATTGTTACCGACGATATCTGGGATCATGTCACTCAAGCAGAAGGCTGTGCATTTTATCGTACCGAGAATGATTGCGGCGATTCGCCGATTCAGGCGGCCTTTACTATCACGGCAACCCTGCGTACGCCTGTGGATGATAGCCAGCTTACTGACCAGTTGTTTAACCCTTTCATCTTTGCCACTAACGGCTATATGCGCAGCAGTATTTTCAGTGAGCCACCCGGCCGTGGGTTAGAAATTCACCTGAAGAACCACGCGCCAACAGACCTGGCCGACCCTGCGCTGCTGGGCCGCGCTGATGACACATCCAACGCTGGCGCTGGCCTGTATTACCAGACGCAGCAGGGCTTGCCCTGGGCTATAGAGATAGGCACTCAGTGGCGGCACCCCAGTGAGTTCCAGGATCTGGTGCAGGCCTATCCAGAATTCAGTGAATGGGTCCAGAGTCAGGGCTCGCTGAAAGCTGACTGGTACCTGCTGGAGCGGGCTAACACCAACAAACTTTATAAGAACGGCAATTAGAGCCAGGGGAAACAACCATGAATAACACACGCAAAATACTAACGTTGGGTTTTGTGACGCTGCTAATGGGTTGTGGTGGTGGAGGCGGCGGCGATGCCGCTGCACCATCACCGTCGGCACCGGCGTCGACGGTCGCGACAACGCCGGTACCATCGACGACTATAGCCACGACGATTGATGTTGCGACCACTGCGGGCGCTGATGCAGTCGCCGTTGACTCACAGGTGTCGGTCAGTCGCATGCGTGACCTGGTCAGCAGCGATAACTTTGATTTTACCAGTGGTGCCAAACTTGACGTGCTTGTCGACCTGTCGAGCATGTCTGGTACAGACGGCTACTTGACGATCTGTAGTCGTTACAGTGGTAGCGGGGCCAATATCGACATCGATAACGATTCCTGCCTGTTGCAGGGGCAGCTCAGCAATGGGGCTTTTGCTGGCAGTCTGACAATCACTGGTGATATCAAAGCGCTAGTAGTGGCTATATGGCGCTTCGATGGCAGCATGCCGACAACGACTATCTGGCAACGCGCGACTGGCAGCCAAACAATTACTATCTTCGACTAACGAGTAAGCGGGGTGGTAATGCCGCCCCGCACTCGTAATGCCTTGCATAACGATTTTCATATTGCAATAACCCCATAGAAAATCCCGCTGTTCCTTCGTTAGATTCCCGTGTAAATCAAATATTACGTTATTTATCATATGCTTACGCATTTGGCACACCAGTTGCATTTACTTTGTTAACACTGCCTGGGCAAGCCTGGCAGTCATCGCGAACTTCAGGAAGTAAGGAGCAGTTCATGCAGCACAACATGTCAACACTGGCAGATATTGAGTGGGCCAGCGATACAAAGCCACGAATGACGAATCTTTATACGTCCTCCAAGCGCCTGTTCGACGTCGTTTTAGCAGTAACAGGTTTGCTGCTGCTGGCCCCGGTGATTGCGGTCCTGGGACTACTAATCAAGCTTGAGTCCAGCGGTCCGGTCTTCTTCTCGCAGTCACGTTGCGGACTGAAGGGCGCGCCTTTTCGGTTCTGGAAATTCCGCTCCATGGTCGTAGATGCCGAGGCGCGCAAGACCGAACTCATGCAAGAGACCAAGGGCGATCTGCGTTTTAAGATGGTCGATGACCCGCGCATTACCTGGATTGGAAAATTTATTCGCAAGTACTCCATTGATGAGCTGCCCCAACTGTGGAATGTACTTATCGGCGACATGTCACTGGTAGGGCCGCGCCCGCCATTGCCCGACGAGGTTGCGCAGTATTCGGCGCACGCCTGGCATCGTCTGGACGTGATACCCGGCATCACCTGCACCTGGCAGATTGGTGGACGCTCACAGATACCTTTCCCTGAACAGGTTGAATTGGATCTGTCGTATATACGCACCCGGTCACTGCGGAACGACTTTGTCATCCTGTTGAGAACCTCGGTGGCTGTCCTTGCTGCCCGCGGCGCCTGCTAGGAGGCTGAACATGTCCGCACGTAAAGGTATTATTCTGGACGGTGGCTCTGACTTCCGGTAGATATTCGACCATTTCGTGGACCAAAGCCTGCGTGAATAAGGCAAATAAACTACATTTTCCGAAGCACGGTTAAGTATGGTAAATGCTGGTGCTCAGTCAAATGTAGGACTCAGTGGCGTAATGATCCTTTTAAATCGTCAATCACGGCAATGGATTAGATCTGCTGTCTTACAGGCTATTGGGTTTATCACTGCGAAGATTTGAAGGTCGGACAGGAGTGATTTGGCTTGTTTGACCGAGTATGTTTTATGGTTGGATAGCTATTGCAGGTTTGTTTGGTGGTGGTTGCGCTTCGATGTGATCCAAGATCTTCTGAATTATGTCTGGGTCAGTAATCCGTAGGCGGCCCATCCGATAGCGCGCATGGAGCCACGCCACAATGGCCGCACGTCTTTATCAATAGTAAAGACTCGTTTGAGCGGTTTGCCGTCGCAACGCTGAGTTCAGGTCAGGGAAGCAGAACAATTTATCTGCCTCATCGGACTCTGTGACCGACTCGCGTTTACTTCGATCGATTTTCGTCTTGTTTCTTTTACATTTCGTGGGAACAATGAGTTTCCTCATTCGTGCATTTGGCTAACGGCAGCCCCGCACTCATACACCGTGATATCGAACGAGGTTATGCCGCGGTCTGGGTGCCAGCGCTGCAACATCCCCATGGAAGCGGTATCGTCATCGGCTGATCTTGGCGCAGGCGCAGGCATATCTTCAGGTCGATATCGACTTGCATAAGGTTCGGGCGTATCCCAAGGTTCGTGTGGTCCACCGAAACTGAGCCAGCAACACCAAGGCTCATCTCTGTCGTATTGTTCAAGGTAACGCTTTGCCTGCTGACCTACGTAGACATCCGCATAGTTCTTCGGGTAAGCGGGCAGCAGGCCCTTGTCGCGAAGATCAAAGCGGGGCACGGCGGCCCCTGCGGTGCGCAGTTCGTTATTGATGATGCCCACGTGAGGGTGCAGGTGGATTTTGCCAAACACACTGGTGCAATAGCTGAGGCGCTTGAGTTCGCGCATCCAGTTGTCTGTCTCAGGCGGCATCGTGTAGTGAACGTTACGCCAGACATCCGTATTGCGAGGATAAAGCCCTGTCGCCAGCGACAGTCGCGCGGGAACGCCAATGGGCGAGGTGGTAACACATCTCGTAAAGCAGCCCTGGGCTGCTGGTCGGTCATGATGAATAGAGCATTCTGCATGGCGGCCTATCCTCGACGTTTTGGGCAATCCTAACACCGACGACTGATCCACTGGAGCGTCCACCGAAGGCATACCACCGACCTTAAAAAGTGTACGTCAGCCACAACCATAATCTCTGCGAGTCATCAGGCGTTGGCTGTCACCTTGGAAGAAGGCTGCGTATTTTACGCCAAAATACAAACTATCGTTGATGGGCAGCGTGGCGCGCAGGTCAAATTCACTGCCCTTATCGAGAGGCGTCGCAAAGACGCAATTGCCGTTGTCGGACCCTCGACGCTCGTAGCCCAACCTGGCGGTCATTGCGGCTAAAGCGCAGATGTTAAGTGTCTATCTCGGAGCTGTATGCCACCCGCCTGATTTGAGCACGCATGGCATCCAGTGTCCGTCCATCCTGTCGCCAAGGTTCGGTGCCGATAAATCGCCCGCCTCCTTGATGAAGGCCTCGGCAAAACGAGTTGTTGCAGTAGCCGTGTTGATAGCGGAGTAAGGAGCGATGCCTTAAATGATCAAGTTTTTTGTTAAATTCATTTCTTCAGTATCCTGTTCCAGAAGCCCTGCGGTACAATGCGTGCGTGTTATGCGCTGTCGTGTTGTGAGCCAACGAAGTTGGCTGGTTGCTTATTGCCGGATTCGGGAAAGTTGACAGCGTGAGGTCGTTATGTTCATATCCGTCGGTTAAAACATTCAAGTGTTTGAATATACAAAACCATGCTGATGTGAAAGCGCAGCAGTGAGAGGACTTCACTGAAAGCGGTTCATTGAAAGGAGGGGACGGCCGTGCCGGATCGACAACTGGTTGCAAAAGAATTGGCAGACATTTTTAAAATTGTTGCCCATCCGGATCGCATTCGCATTATTGAAGAGCTGCGGGTGGGTGAGAAAAGCGTGAATACGCTGATTGAGGAACTCGACTTACCTGGGTCGCGGGTGTCACAACACCTGAGCCTGATGCGTGCGCATCGTCTCGTCGAGGAACGGCGCGACGGTCGTCATCACTATTATAGTCTCACCCAGCCTGAGATGGCGGATTGGATTATTGAAGGGTTGGCATTCATCGAAGGCCGTCTGAGCGGCGTCAGTAAATCAGCGATTGTTAAAGCGCGGCAGTTATGGACGTCGCCCACAGAAAACGAGAGTGGTTCTTAGATAGCGCCACGTAGAAAGTCTTACGCAAAAAGTGCCACGTAATATTTCCCTAATTATCAGTTTCTCAGCATGTGTTTTTATGGATCAAGGAGTAAGAAGAAATGCCACATTTCGTCAAGGGTGTAATTAAATTTCAAAACGAAGTCTTTCCAGAGAAGAAAGAACTGTTTGAGAAACTCAGCAAGGGACAAGCGCCCGAAGCACTATTTATTACGTGCTCAGACTCGCGTATCGAAACGGCAATGATTACCCAGACTGACCCAGGTGAGCTTTTCGTCTGTCGTAACGCGGGCAACATTGTTCCGCCTCATACGAATCAAACGGGCGCTATGACAGCGTCAATCGAGTTTGCTGTTGCAGCGCTCAAAGTCCCTCATATCGTCATCTGCGGTCACACCGAGTGTGGCGCCATGAAAGGTGCGCTTGAGCCTGAAGGCCTGGCTTCATTGCCGCATGTTAAAGAATGGCTTGGTTTCTCAAAGGCTGCCGTTGACGTGGTCAGGGAACTAGCGCCAGATGCTAGCCCCAAGGTGCGCATGCAGATGTTGCTTGAGCAGAACGTCATTCTGCAACTCACTCATCTACGTACTCACCCTAGCGTGGCAGCAAGACTGGCTAAGGGCGATTTGAAGATCCACGGTTGGGTATATGATATTGAGACAGGTGGCGTTGGTGCGTATGACGAAGCGCTGAATAAATTTGTACCCGTCGATGAACGCTATGCGAAAGAAGTCGCCGCATTGATGTCAAAAGACTGTTCTGCCTAAGCACCAGCTTTGCGACCCCGTGTGTCGGCTTCATCGCCGGTGCTTGGGGTCTTCTACTTGGCGATTATCTGGCGACTAGGAGTGCCAGGCAGACACGACGCGGCGTAGATGAGCAATCAGTTGAGATTTATCTGGCTTGCTCAAAAAACTACCAATTTCCATTTCTTCACCGTGGGAGCGAATGCTGACGATGTCTGGGTCACCGTAACGCTTTGGTCGAGTGATCAGAAATTGTGACCAACTACGATTGAAATTCCTGGATTCCTGCCGCTTCAAAACCCCGCGCTCAACAATCACCTCGTGCTCAAGAATGGTGATGACTTCCTGTCGGTTACATTGATAGACGCAGTAATAAATGCATAACCACAATACGCTCAACTCAAGCACCGCGTACGGCAATATCACCCATGCGCCCGCGACCAGAAAACCCATGCTCATGGTCAAAGAGATCGCCATCAATGTGTAGAGGAATTTCAGGTTCGCTCTCCAACTCCAGGAAAAGTTGGGTGTCAGGATAATCCGTCCGGTGAGGGACTGTTGGTCAAGCTGGGAATCTACCATCTGCCAGATGCTCTAATCTGTTAAAGGGGCTGCTGCCTGCGTACATCTCACACGTTGTTAGGATTTGTCAGGTGCTTTGCTATGCACGCCAGTAGTTGATCATTTTCTGTCGGCGTACCTATCGTCAATCTCAGCTTGTCACTCAGCCGCGGTTGATCAAAATACCGCACCAAAATCCCATCGGCTTTCAAAGCCTGGTACAAGCCAGCAGCGTCAATCGTGCCACTGGCGGGTATCGTTGTTAACAGAAAATTGGCCTGGCTGTCAGCTGGCGTCAGGCCCATGCGTCGCAAAGCGGCTGCCAATCTCTGCCGTTCGAGGCGTACCTGCTGCCACGTGTGTTGCGCATAAGCTTGTGCCTGTAATGCGGCGCAAGCAATGGTCTGGCTCAACAGGTCCAGATTATAGCTATCGCGGGTTTTCTCCAGCATCGGCTGAATCAGCGCCGCGGTGGCAATGCCATAACCGAATCTCAGCCCAGCAAGCCCGTAACCTTTGCTCAACGTTCGTAAGAATACGAGGTTGTCGAATTGCTGGATCAATGACAGGCAATCATGGTTCAGTTCGGGGTCAACGAAGTCGATGTAAGCCTCGTCGATTAACAACACAGAATTCAGGTTGGCGGCCAGATGAGCTATCTGGTCACGATCCAGCAATCGGCCCGACGGCGCATGGGGATTGACGATCAGTGTCAGCTTGGCGCCCTGAGCGTTCACCTGCTGGCAAAAATCCTCGGCGAGACTCCAATCGTCGCCCAAGGGTATTTGCAGAATCGGACAATCTTGTATTTGGGACAAGACGGGATACAGGGAGTAGCTTGGCGTTGACATAGCAATGTATTCGCCGGGATCAACGAATGTGGTGATCAGCAGGCGCAGCAGTTCATCACCGCCGCGGGTCGCGATCAGATTGTCGCGTTCAACACCGTGCAGCGCCGCGGCGATATCCCGAAACGCATTGGCGGTGGGCGGCGGGTAGCGCCGCAGGCTAGCAGGGTCAAAGCCGCTGAGAACGTCCTGCACGGCGGGTGCCGGTGGATAGGGGTTCTCGTTAGTATTGAGCTTGATCGTGTTGTCATCATCAGGCTGCTCACCCGATGCATAACCTTGCATGCGGTGAATATTGTCGCGTTCAAAACTCATTCCCTGGTCCTCGGGGTGATGCGGTTAGTTTACTCGGCAGGTGGTTCATAGCTGACCGCCTTGATATACAGTGCCTGTTCGCTTTCAGGTAGCTTGAAGCGGACGTCTGTCCCCTGGCGTTTGCCAAGCAGAGCTCGTGCTAGTGGTGAGTTCAGGCTAATCCAAGATTTTTTTAAGTCGAACTCGTCGGCCCCAACGATCCTAACCTGTCGTGCATCACCTTGCTCATCTTCGATGAGTACCCAGGCACCAAAGAAGACCTTGTCGAGCTCTTCAGGCTGGCGATCAACGATCTCAAGATTATCGAGCCGCTTGGTGAGATAGCGTATACGTTTGTCGATCTCCCGCAGTTGCCTCTTGCCATAAATATAATCAGCGTTTTCAGAACGATCACCCAGGGCCGCAGCGGCCGAGACCACGGCGGTCACGGCGGGCCGGCTGACGCGCCAGATATGGTTGAGCTCATCGCGCAGGCAACGAGCCCCTGTGGGGGTGATGTAAACCTTATCATTCATGGGGATAGTCACTCATGGGGATAGTCACGCATGTCGGTAGTCGTCATGTGAATAGTCTGTCATGTTACGCGGCCGTTTTGGCGTGCCCAGGGTTATCCGTGAAAATCGTCAAAATTGACACAGGCCTAGAGCTAAAGCAAGAACCCGGATTACTATAGGCCCACGATGCTATAGATTCATTGAGGTGCCCTGTATATGTGATGGTTGCGCTTGAATAAGAGCGCGCCAGCCCCACAATAGCGGTAAGCACAATTTTGTTAAGTCATTGATAGGACCCGTACTGATGCGCATTGACCGCTTTACCAGTAAATTGCAGGAAGCCCTGGCGGATGCCCAGTCCCTTGCCGTTGGCAAAGACCATAACCAGATATCGCCGATCCATCTTATCGCGGCGCTGTTAGACCAGCGCGGTGGATCAACCCGTCCGCTGTTGTCCCAGATGGGCGTTGATGTCGCCAAATTTCGAGGGGAGCTCGATGGATTGCTAGAAAAGCTCGCCGTCATCAAGGACAACTACGGTGATGTGCAGATGTCCCCAGATTTGGGCCGTTTGTTGAATCTGGCTGACAAGTTTGCCCAGCAACGCTCGGATGAGTTTATTCCCAGCGAACTGGTCATGTTAGCAGCGGTAGAAGACCGGGGTGACCTAGGTAAGTTATTTGCTGCTTACAATGTGCGTAAAGAAGCCCTTGAGCGCGTCATTGAGCAGGTGCGCGGCGGCGATAGCGTCAAGGACCCCAATGCTGAGGACGCCCGTCAGGCGCTAGACAAGTATACCGTCAACCTGACGCTCCTCGCGGAGCAGGGCAAGCTTGACCCTGTCATCGGTCGTGATGATGAAATTCGTCGAACGATTCAGGTGCTGCAGCGTCGTACCAAAAACAACCCCGTATTGATTGGCGAGCCGGGGGTGGGTAAAACAGCGATTGTTGAGGGTCTGGCCCAGCGCATTATCAATGGTGAGGTGCCCGAGGGTTTGCGGCACAAACGTATTTTGTCGTTGGATATGGGCGCGCTGATCGCGGGTGCCAAATTTCGTGGCGAATTTGAAGAACGGCTCAAGGCCGTGTTGAACGAGCTGTCGAAAGAAGAGGGCAGTGTCATCCTTTTTATTGATGAGATTCATACCATGGTGGGTGCGGGTAAAGCCGAAGGCTCGATGGATGCGGGTAATATGCTCAAGCCTGCTCTGGCGCGAGGTGAATTGCACTGTGTCGGCGCGACAACCCTAGACGAATACCGGCAGTATATGGAGTCTGACGCCGCTCTGGAGCGACGCTTCCAAAAGGTGCAAGTCAATGAGCCTAACGTCGAGGACACTGTCGCGATTTTGCGCGGCCTCAAAGAGCGCTATGAAATACACCACGGCGTTGATATTACAGACCCGGCGATTATCGCCGCAGCCCGATTGTCACACCGCTATATTTCTGATCGGCAACTGCCTGATAAGGCCATCGACCTGATCGATGAGGCGGCGAGTCTCATCCGCATGGAGATGGACTCCAAGCCCGAAGATATGGATCGGCTGGAGCGGCGCCTGATCCAGTATAAGATTGAGCGCGAGGCCTTGAAGAAAGAAACGGATGATGGTTCCTTGCAGCGATTAGCGACCTTGAGTGAGTCGATTGAGAGTATGAGTAAGGAATATGCCGATCTGGAAGAGATTTGGAATGCCGAAAAGGCTGCGCTGCACGGTACCCAACAGATCAAAGAGGATTTGGAGCATGCCCGGCTAGAGCTTGAGACTGCCAAGCGCGCCGGCGACCTGACGCGCATGTCAGAGCTACAGTACGGCACGATTCCGAGCCTGGAAAAGCAGCTGGATATGGCGGCTCAAGCCGAAATGATGGATATGAAGCTGTTGCGCAACAAGGTAACAGATGAAGAAATTGCCGAGGTGGTATCCAAGTCGACCGGTATTCCCGTCGCCAAGATGCTCGAAAGCGAGAAGGCCAAGCTGTTGCATCTAGAAGATGAATTGCATCAGCAGGTGGTCGGGCAGGTTGAGGCGGTCACCGCCGTGTCAAATGCCGTACGACGCTCCCGGGCAGGCATTGCCGACCCTAATCGACCCAATGGTTCGTTCTTGTTTCTGGGGCCTACGGGTGTCGGTAAGACCGAGTTATGCAAGTCGCTCGCGCGGTTTTTGTTTGATACTGAAGACGCGCTGGTGCGCATTGATATGTCGGAGTTCATGGAGAAGCATTCTGTGGCTCGCCTGATTGGTGCCCCACCGGGCTATGTCGGTTACGAGGAAGGGGGGTATCTCACCGAGCTTGTACGCCGCAAGCCTTACTCGGTTATCTTGCTGGATGAGGTAGAGAAGGCTCACCCTGATGTGTTCAATATTCTATTGCAAGTGCTCGATGATGGCCGGCTCACTGACGGCCACGGGCGCACTGTTGATTTCAAGAACACGGTGCTGGTGATGACCTCGAATTTGGGCTCGGATATTATCCAAACTTTGTCTGGAGAGACCGAGTACGAGGAAATGAAGTCGGCGGTGATGGGCATAGTCACCCAACATTTTCGGCCAGAGTTCCTGAACAGGGTTGATGATGTCGTGGTGTTTCATCCGCTGGCCAAGTCGCAGATCATGGGCATCGCGAAAATTCAGCTACAGATCCTGCAGGCGCGACTTAAAGAATCGGAGATTGATCTCAGCCTGGAAGACGATGCCCTCAAGTTCTTGGTCGATGTGGGTTACGACCCGATTTATGGGGCGCGACCATTAAAGCGTGCGATCCAGCGCTATATCGAGAACCCTCTCGCCCAGGAGATTCTGTCGGGTCGTTTTAAGGCGGGTGATAGCATCGTTATGCGCCGAGAGGGAGAGCGGCTGGTATGTAAGGTATAAAAAGTTGTTGACTGCTGTATGCATGCACAGTATATTTTAGCTGTGTATCCATACAGTAGTCGGGAGCTTAATGATGAATATAAATGAACGCTACCAGGCCGAGCGAGATTTATCTGCGCGATTGCCCGCCGATGTTATGCGCCACAGTCAACTGGCTATGCGCGCCGCCAGACGAATGCGCGCGAGCAGCAAGAAAGATCGTCATGGTAAGCTCGTCTGTCAGCATCTGTTACGTATGCTGGCGTGTGATGCTAGCCATGCAGGTGCGTCGATGATGGAAATGCCCGCCGACGTCTTGGTCGGTCAGCTATCAATGCCGCTATTAATCCCTCTATCAAAATCAACGAAGGGCCACCAGACCGTGAAAGGATCGTCAGAGATAGAAGCGAGACAATACTCTCTGGGGTTTTAATGGAGAGCTAGTGGAGAGCTAATGGCGGGTTTTAGTGAGTTGCGGTGAAGTGGCTTAGCCGTACCAGACGGTGACTTTGTTGACCCAAGGCAGGTGAGCGACGTTGGATTTGAGGCGATCGCGTAATGTTTCCGTGTCTTGGGCCGCTGTAAGGTGGTTGTGATAGAGGTAAAGCTCCACATCAATCTGGTTGTTTAAGTAGTGCAGGGTCATCTTCTGGATATCATCGCTCGTCAGATCGGCTTCCCAGGCTTGGTTGAGTGCGGCCCGAATCTCTCGTCGCAGGGGGGGAATAGAGTTCTTGTCTCTGGTCTCCAGTAGTTCGTCGTCCTCAGCGTCAATATGGACGATCACGTCATTCAACTCGGTAAACTCTTCCAGTAAGGTGCGACTCACCCATTCACCGATATGATGGCCCTCAGAAACACTGATCGCAGGGTTTACCTGTAAGTGAATGTCAGCCAAAACATCTGCTCCCATGCGCCGCGTGCGTAAGCTATGGACGCCTGTGACGCCCTCTACACCGACGATGCTCTGCTGTATTTCTGTGACATAAGATTCGGCGGCGGCAGTATCAACGAGTTCTTCGACACTTTGGCGAGCCAGTTTCCAGCCGATCTGGGCAATCATCAGCGCAACACCGATGGCGGCGATCATTTCCAGCCAAGAATAACCGAGCATTGCGCCACCGACGCCAAGCAATACAATCACTGATGAGGCCGCATCGCTGCGGTGGTGCCACGCGTTCGCGATGAGCAGCTTGGAGCGACTGCGGTTACCCAGGCGTACCGTCATGTGATACAGCCATTCCTTAACGAGAATTGATGCCAGCGCGGCAACCAGCGCGGGCCAGCTTGGCAGGGCCACATCGGAGATAACCATGAGGCGCTGAATACTGTCGTAGACCAGTAAACCCGCGACAAAAATCAGGATGGTGCCGAGAATTAGTGTGCCAAAGGTTTCGAAGCGGGCATGTCCGTAAGGATGGTCTTCATCAGGTTCCATCGCGCCGATACGATTGAAAAACCATACCATGACGTCGGTGATGAGATCTGAGAACGAATGAATGCCGTCAGCGATTAATGCGTGTGAATTCGCTAAGATGCCGATGAGTACCTTTACCACACCCAGCGCAAAATCCACCACGCCACTGAGAATCAATAGTCTTTGGGTGGCGGGCTGAAAATTGGCAGTGGCGTCGGCCTGTTGTGGGCGGCTGTCTGTGTCAAAGGTCATAAGCGTAAAACGAACGTTGAATGGCAGGTGAATTCTACCAAAGCGCGCGGCATATTTCGATTGAGAATGGATACAACCGATGGATTTTATTGATACCTGCATTGTCGGTGGTGGGGTGGTGGGGCTGGCGATAGGCCGGTCACTGGCCGCCAGTGCCCCGAGCCTGCTGGTTGTAGATCAGGCAGATCTGGTGGGACAGGGCATCAGTAGTCGCAACAGTGAGGTGATTCACGGGGGCCTGCACTATCCACAGGGTTCTCTTAAAGCGCGTTTGTGCGTCGCGGGAAAGCGGCAACTGTACGCGTATTGCCAGGCGCGCGGCATAGCGCATCAACCTACCGGCAAGCTAATTGTTGCCACGCGATTCGACGAAGAAGACGCTCTGGCGCGTATTTCAGCGTTGGCTGAGGCCAATGGTGTGGATGATCTGGCGTTCTGGTCAGCCGCCAAAGTTGAGCGCATGGAGCCTGCGGTGAAGGCGACCCTGGCGTTGTATTCACCGTCGACGGGGATCGTCAGCGCCCATGAGCTTATGCGTAGTTTGTTGGCTGATATCCAGACCTTGGGAGGTGACTTTGTGGGTCGAGCACGTGTCACAGCCGTCGCCCAGACCTCTGCGGGATTTGATCTGACCTGTCATATCAACGGTGAGGCCTATCATCTGGGCTGTCGACAATTAGTGAATGCTGCCGGGTTAGGCGCGCAGATGCTTGCTGAGCACTGTGCTTTCGTGCCGCCGAACTCCGTGCCGCGGTTATACTTATGCAAGGGTGATTATTTTAGCCTGCTGGGTCCTAGCCCGTTTCAGCATCTCATTTATCCTGTGCCACAGGCCTGTGGTGCTGGATTGGGTGTGCATGCCACGCTGGATCTCGGAGGCCAGGTGAAGTTTGGACCGGATGTTGAGTATATTCAGGCTGAAGACTATGGCATCAGCTCGGCCAAGCACGCGCAGTATTGCTCTGCCATACAGCGTTATTATCCTGGGCTGCAGGCATCGAATCTGGTGCCTGGCTACGCGGGTATACGTCCAAAACTGCAGGGCCCAGGCGACACGCCACATGACTTCCAAATTCAGGGTCCTACGCGGCATGGCGTGCCTGGGTTGGTCCAACTGTTTGGCATCGAGTCACCCGGCTTGACCTGCGCCCTCGCGATTGGCGATCATGTCACTGATCTGTTGGCGAACACAGCGATTTGATGAATCGATAAATGTTAAAGGTGGTTACGGAATATGAGTCTGACCGACGAACGACGAGAATATCTATATGGGCAACTCAATCGTGCGAACTTGCTCGCCGCGCCTGAGGATCAGTTTGCGGGTTGGATGCAGCAGGCTTTAGGCTCGACGCTCGATGACCCCACCGCCATGGTGCTGGCCAGTGTCGATGCCGATGGGCAGCCTTGGCAGCGCACGGTATTGCTCAAGGGGCAGGATACGCGCGGCCTTGTGTTTTACTCAAATTACGAAAGCAACAAGGCGCAACAGATGGCTGGCAACTCGCAGGTTAGCGTATTGTTTCCGTGGCTGGTGATGGACCGCCAAGTCATCGTTGTCGGTGTGGTGCGACGCCTGCCCTCAGCCGAGTCTCAAGCCTATTTCCACAGCAGGCCTCGTGATAGTCAACTGGCGGCATGGACATCGTCCCAGAGTCAGCCTGTTAGCTCTCGCAAGGTTCTGGAAGAAAACTTTGTGGCTATGCAGGAACGCTTCGGTGATGACGAAATACCCATGCCCGAATTTTGGGGTGGATTCGCTATCGAACCTCGGTCTTGGGAGTTCTGGCAGGGTGGGGAAAATCGCTTGCATGATCGATTTCGCTACACGCGCGACAACACGGGGCAGTGGGACATTGCAAGGCTATCTCCATAGCGATAAAGACACGCTATTCGAATCGGTGGATTATTCGGCCAGAGCGGTCGGCTATTCGAGATTCCGGCGCCGATCCGTTAAGCTTGACAACGTTCGGAGCGTTAGCGCCATACGCGCAACGAGC
>JBLHRT010000016.1:0-19046 GCA_047626255.1 Candidatus Azotimanducaceae bacterium | reverse complement strand
GGTTGTTGCTACCATCACTTAAACAGGCCGAGGGCTCCCGAGTCGTGTGCCTGAGTTCAACCGGACACTTCTTGAGTCCTGTGATGTTCGATGATATTGAATTTGCCCATCGCGCATACGACCCCTGGCTCAGCTACGGACAGGCAAAGACAGCCAACAGCTTGACCGCCGTTGCTATTCAGCAACTGTTTCAGGCCAATGCCATTGAGGCGTTCGCGGTGCATCCCGGCGGTATCATGACTAGCCTACAACGCCACATGACCACTGAGGATATCCAGACGAGAGGTTGGGTCGACAGTGAAGGGAACGTCAATGAACGTTTCAAGACCGTTGAACAAGGCGCCTCAACATCAGTCTGGGCCGCCACATGCCCGCGCTTGATAGACCTTGGCGGCTGCTACCTAGAGGACTGTGGCATCGCCGGCGTGCATAACACTCGCCCGCAAGCCCCCACTGGCGTGATGAACTATGCTGTCGACCCAAGTCAGGCCATGGACTTGTGGCATTTGAGCGAGACGATGATTGACGGCAAATTTCCCGGCTATTTTCGGTAAACACGTGGGCTGATTATCAACGCCTGCCGCACATCGCTGAGCAACTCGCTGGTCGATCATCAGGCGCTACTTGCCCGAGCGATCCTGCTGTTGTATCAGGGCTTTGAGATCTTGAATTTCCTGATGCAACTGCTTGATCGAAATATGCTCTGGGTCCGCTTCCAACTCACGCTGTTGCTCTTCCTCCAGCACGTTGACGACGATGCCGATCACCATATTCAAAAACGCGAAGGCAGTGAGAAAAATAAACGTGATATAGAAAATCCAGCTGAACGGATAGACCTCCATGGTTTCGTACATGACGTCGGTCCAGTCCTCAAAGGTCATCACCCGGAACAGAGTCAACATGGCCACCGCGATATCGCCCCACAGCACCGGATTGATCTCAGCAAAAATGAGGGAGCCTACAGCGGCGTAGATATAAAAAATAATAAACATCAGCACGGTCACATAACCCAGCCTAGGCAAAGCGAGTATCAGCGAATTCAGCAACATGCGAAGCTCGGGAATAATACTGATCATCCGTAGTACACGAAAAACACGTACCAGACGGGCGATCAATGCCATATCGGCATTATCGATAGGAACTAGGCTGATGGTGACGATGAGCACATCAAAGATGTTCCAGCCGCTTTTGAAAAATGATCGATGCGGATTGGTGCCGAGAAAGCGCATGGTGATTTCAATCATAAAAATAATCGTGATCACCCAGTCGAGGATCACCATTAACTGGTAACCCCAATTCGGCAACGTATAGGTTTTAACACCGATCATCAGCGCTGAGGCAATGATGATCCCTATAATAAAGGCCTCGAAAAACTTATTGGTCACCAGGGCCTGAAAATGGGACTGCCAACTCATCGCTAAAGCTCTAACAAAAAAGAACGCAGATTATAGCCAGAGTCTGCTTGAAAGCCAGATAAGCTGTGACAATCGATGACTTATACCGATGGCTTATACCGATGGCTTATACCGATATTAAGTAGCGTGCTTGCAAACTTGCACGAACACCGGCATCTACGCCAATAGTATCCAGATACGCGTTTATCGATCCATGGTTGGTGTGAATTTCTTCAAGTGCGGCATGCAGGTAATCTTCCCGGACGCCCCCCACTGCTTCTAGGCTCGCATCATCAAATTCTGCGCCATAAACCACCCGCATACGCGTTTGCATGAAGGTACGCAGGCATGCTGCCTCGTTGGTTAACAGGTAATCCGCCATAATCGTTTCGTCGTCAACGCCCAAAGCCGCGAGAATCAACGCGGCCCCGAAGCCAGTACGATCTTTGCCGGCAGAACAGTGGAATAAAAATCCGCCCTCGCAGGCTTGCAGATGATCAAACAACAATCGATATTCAGCCTGGTGATGGCGCGCCAGTTCACGTGTGATATTCGTCATAAATCGTACCCGGTCGGCGGCCGTCTGGCTTGTGTCGCCGATACTCTCGCGCAACATCTCAGTGCTGCCGGGCTTAATCGGAATGTGTTGCCTGACATCAAATGGCGGCACCGCAGGCGTAGGATTACCTTGAGCCTCGTCAACACGACGCAAATCACAGATCACACCGATATTGAGCTCACCAAAGTCGCTGACCGCCGCCGGACTCAGCATGCTCAGAGCACCGCAGCGGAACAGCTGGCGCCACTTAACCTGTCGACCATCGCGGCTACGATAGCCGCCCATGTCGCGAAAGTTGATGCTGCCAGGTAACGGCACGAAACGGGACTCAGGGGATGGTGAAGACGGTGTAGGCATCACTTAAGGCTCAACAAATTCTGCCACTGCGTCTGCAACGGCTATGGGGTAATTCCCAACGCATAAGTTTACCCTTGATATTCGCCAAAGCGCCACCATAACTGTCTTAGAGTGATTGGGGTATTGAATAACACGGTAACGATTTTGTTCAGCAGCCGCAGGATTTCCGCGACTTTTTCAGGAAATTCTTGTGACATTTCTGCAGAAAGCAGGTGAACTCTTCCCCCCTTATTCCGTCAAACCATTAAGGCCCTTGGAAAACAAGGCCATTTGGCTATAACGAAGACTTGCAATTCGGGTGGACACCCGTAAAATTTTGTTGAGATTAGTTGTATTTAGTCAGTCTACTCAGGAGATCATGAATGGCAGACGCCCAGTTTTTATCAGACAGCCGCACCTCGGCTTTAAGCACCAATAAGGTACTACGCAACACCTACCTATTATTGTCCATGACGTTGCTGTTTAGCGCAGCCATGGCCGGTGTCGCTATGGCGACCAATGCGCCTCATATGGGATTCATGCCTATGCTGGTTGCGTTCGGGCTCTTGTTTGCCATCAGTAAGTTCAAGAACAGTGGCTGGGGTATCGTCCTAGTTTTCGCATTCACGGGCATCCTGGGCTTCTCCCTCGGCCCCCTCTTGAACATGTATATGGCATCCGCTGCAGGCACCCAGACCGTTCTTACGGCCGCGGGCTTAACCGGCATGATCTTTCTGTCGTTGTCTGGCTACGTCTTGTTGACCAAGAAAGACTTCTCGTTTATGTCAGGCTTTTTGATCACCGGCATGTGGGTTGTCATCGGCTCTATGTTGCTCATGTTTGTCGGCTCACTGTTTGGCTTTTATGTGTCTGGCCTGCATCTGGCCATCTCAGCAGCCGTCGTCATGTTGATGTCGGGTTTCATCCTGTATGACACCAGTCGCATCATCAATGGTGGCGAAACAAACTACATCATGGCCACCGTCGGCCTGTACCTAAATATCTACAACTTGTTCACCAGTTTGCTACATCTGCTGGGCTTCTTCGGCGGCGATGATTGAACGTAGGTAGTCAAAAAAGCCCCGGGCGATACTCGCACCGGGGCTTTTTTTTGCCCCGTTTTTGAGCACAGCTTTGACAAAAACGTTGGCACACGGCTTATTTCAGTAGAAAGACCCCGCCCCTGATGTTGAGTTCGTGTAACATTGGCCCCTTATTGAGCACCTTGACAAGCTCCTTCTAGGCACATTGTTAAGTACTTTATTAAGCACGCTACGACGATCGCTACGACACCCCCTATAACAAACTTAGGCAGACACGCCCCATGCAATTCATGATCGTCGTTCAGGGTGGCCCCTACACCACCCAGGCATCGCTAACAGCCTGGCATTTTGCCCGAGCGGTGCTGGCCAGCGGGCATGAAATCTATCGTGTGTTTTTCTATCATGATGGCGCCTACAACGGCAACGCACTCATAGCCCCGCCCCAGGACGAAATCAATCTCGTTGAGGCCTGGCGCTCCCTCGGCAAGGAGCACTCGCTAGAGTTAATAGTCTGCGTCGCCTCGGCGCTGCGTCGCGGCATGTTAGATGCCACCGAAGCACAACGTTACGAAAAGCCAGCCAGCAATCTCGACCCACATTTTACAATCTCCGGTCTGGGACAGTTAATCGACGGCGCGCTGACAGCCGATCGCACTATGACGTTTGGCTCCTGATCATGAAAAAATTACTCTTTGTTCAATCCAAACCACCTCATGGCAGCCTACAAGGTCAAGAAGGCCTAGATGCAATCCTGGCAGGATCCGCGTTTGTTGATTGCGCAGTGCTCTTTACCGGCGACGGCGTCTATCAACTGCTCAGCCAACAGCGCACTGACGCCCTGTCCAGCCGTGATTATGCAGCCACCTATCTCGCCCTGGAAGACTACGGCGTCGACCAGCTCTATTGCGTTGCCGCCGATCTGCAGCAACGCGGCCTGACCACAGCAGACCTGCTGCTAAGCCTAACCCCACTCGATGACGCAGGGGTACAGACCCTGTTGCACGGCGCCGACGCCATTCTGGATTTCTGAACATGCTGGATGCTTAACCATGCTACATACCGTCAACAAGTCACCCGATGCCAGCGCCCTACGCCAATGCCTGCAGTTTATAGGCGCTGATGACGTACTGGTGCTGATCGAAGATGGGGTCTATTGCGCCCTAACAGCTAACGCCGTTGATAGCTGGCTTGAGGCGCCATTAACCGTCTACGCCATCCTCGCCGATGTCGAAGCGCGCGGCCTACTCGGTCGCCTAGATCCTCTCGTCGCGATGATTGACTATGAGCACTTCGTTAGCCTGTGCGTCGCTCACCCCGCCAGCAAACGCTGGAGCTAGGGTAGACTCATGGCGCTCAAACTAGACACAGAAGGCTTCCTGCAGAACATGGCAGACTGGACGCCAGCCGCCGCAGAAGAACTCGCGCTGGTTGATAACCTGACCCTCACACCCGCCCACTGGGAAGTCATCAATGTTGAGCGGACCTACTACCAACAGTTTAACGTGTCTCCACCGGCGCGGGTTTTAGTCAAAATCGTCCGTGACCGACTCGGTGCCGACAAAGGCCGCAGTATTTACCTTATGCAACTGTTTGGCGGCAGACCCGCACGCCTCGTGGCGAAACTCGCAGGGTTACCAAAGCCGCTTAACTGTGACTAACAGTTCCGTGCTCAGAGTAAAGTGCCCGCGTAAAGTGCCAGAGTAAATTCCCGAACAGCAGGAATTTAATCTGACACTTTACTCTAACCCCACCACTTCCAGCTCCGCTCCGCCCTGCACGCTTTTCAATGCCAAGCGCCACAATCATACTCAAGGATCATTGGCATCAGCGCATGGCGCTAGATGGCGTGCATTTGCATAGCATGCCGAGCAACGAATGAGACCGCTTTCCGGCTCATGAGGCAGTGAGGCAAGCCCGGAAGAACTGCCGGGCCGCGCAGGCGACGCAGCACGCCATCTAGCAGCATGCGCTGATGCCAGTGATCAGCCCAGACACACAGCCCTTCACGAATATCCCAGCTTCTCCCGCAAACGTACAACTTCCCCAACAATAATCAACGTCGGCCGCGATATACCCGCTTGCTTGACCGCCTCAACAATCGTCACCAGATCACCACAAATCACCCGCTGATTCGGTAACGTGCCCGATGCAATGACAGCTACCGGCGTGTCCTCCCCACGACCATGTTCAATCAACTGCGAACAGATCGTCGCCAGCCCTCCGAGTCCCATGTAGAACACGACAGTCTGGTCCCGTTGGGCAAATTCCTGCCAATCAAGATCCACCTTACCCTGCTTTGGGTGCCCAGTAACGAAGCGTACCGATTGAGAATAGTCACGGTGAGTTAGCGGAATACCCGCATAAGACGCACAGCCAGACGCCGCCGTTATGCCCGGCACCACGTGAAACGGAACACCCGCGGCCACCAGAGATTCAAGCTCTTCCCCACCGCGGCCAAAGATAAACGGGTCACCGCCTTTCAGGCGTAACACTCGATTACCCGCCAATGCCAGCCGCACCAATTTGTCGTTAATATTTTCCTGAGGCGTCGAGACATCGCCGCCAATCTTACCCACATATTCCTTAGTCGCGTCACGCCGCACTCGCGCCAGCACGGCTGGAGATACTAAGTTGTCGTACAAAACGATATCAGCCAGCTGCATAAACTGCAGCGCCTTGAGCGTCAGCAGGTCAGCATCACCTGGGCCTGCTCCCACCAGGAACACCTCACCCGTATGTGTCTTGTCAACTGGCAGGTTGAGATACTCATCGGCTTTTTCATAGTTATTGTCGATGGCATACTGATAGCCAGGGGACGCCATAAAAGCTTCAGTAAAGCGCCGTCGTTCATCGATGTCGGTAACACGTGCTTTCAAGGCATCACGGCGCGAGCCCATAAAATTGGCAAGATTGGTCATACCGGCCGGCACCAACGATTCAAGCAGTTGGCGTAACATGCGAGTTAGTACAGGCGATTTACCGCCCGTTGAGATAGACAGCATCACGGGTGAGCGATCAACAATAGCGGGGAAAATCACCGAGCACAGATCGGGCTTATCGACGACATTGACAGGAATACCGATAGAATTGGCATCGCTCGCGACTCGCTCATTGACCACCGCATTGTCGGTAGCGCTAACGACCAGTGACTTACCAAGAAGATCTTCACTGGCGTAGCCGCGCTCAATAAGGACATGCCTGCCTTCAGCTAATCCATCAGCTAACATAGCCCTTAAGGGTGCGCCGATGTCGAAGGCCACTACCGTCAGGGATGCCCCTGCCTGCAACAATAAGTCTGCTTTGCGTTGGCCGATTTCCCCACCACCAACGAGCAAACAATGGCGGCCCTTGAGATTAAAATGTAGGGGCAAATAGTCCATAGCGGTTATACCTCGCGCGTAGCAATTGGCACTTAGCTCTTAGCGAAAGAGATTTCCGTAAGCCCGTTCATATAGCCTTGCAACACCTGAGGAATACGCACAGAGCCGTCTGCCTGCTGATAGTTTTCGAGAATCGCGACTAACGTGCGACCCACAGCTAAGGCTGAACCATTGAGCGTATGCAGTAACTCAGGCTTGCCCGTTACAGGGTTACGCCAGCGCGCTTGCATACGTCGAGCCTGAAAGTCCTGAAAGTTGCTGCAAGAAGAAATCTCCCGATACTGATCTTGGCCTGGTAGCCAGACTTCCAGATCGTAGGTGCGCGACGCGGCAAAACCGAGATCGCCACCACACAGATTCACCACCCGATAAGGTAGGTCCAGTCGCTGCAGCACAGCCTCTGCTTGCGCGGTGAGAGCTTCATGAGCGGCAGCCGAATCCTCGGGCCGAACCATCTGCACCAACTCAACCTTGTCGAACTGGTGCTGGCGGATCATGCCTCGGGTGTCACGACCGTAGCTGCCCGCCTCACTGCGAAAACATGGCGAGTGACACACAAAACGCAGGGGCATTTCACTCGCAGCAAAGATACGATCACGCGCCATATTGGTAACTGGCACTTCAGCGGTCGGAATCAGATACAAATCACGATCATCCTCTATCTTAAACAGGTCTGCCTCGAATTTCGGTAACTGACCTGTACCACGCAGTGAATCGGCATTCACCAGATACGGCACATAGATCTCTTCATAGCCGTGCGTATCAGTATGCAGATCAATCATAAACTGCGCCAGGGCACGGTGCAGACGCGCCAGCGGTCCTCGCAGTGCCATAAAACGTGATCCGGAAATTTTCGCGGCGGACTCAAAATCCAGCAATCCGCTGCTGGCCGCCAAGTCCACATGATCCAGTGGCGTAAAGTCAAAGGTCGGCGTATCGCCCCAACGACGTAGCTCTTGGTTGTCGTCCTCAGATTTTCCCGTGGGTACCGTCTCGTCAGGCAGGTTGGGAATCGTCATCAGCCAGGCATCAAGATCAAACTGAACCTGATCCAGCGCGGTCTTAAGCTCACCCAGGCGATCACCCAGATGAGAGACTTCTGCCAACAACGGGACAATGTCCTCGCCCCTGCCCTTGGCATGGCCAATCGACTTGGATTTGGTATTGCGCTCGGACTGAAGATTTTCAGATTCAATCTGCAGGGCCTTACGGGACTCGTCCAGGCGCTCGAAGGTGGCAATATCAAGGTCGAAATTTTTGATCTTGAGGCGCGCTGCAACGCCGGCGATATCTGTACGCAGTAGTTTTAAGTCAAGCATGGTGTAAGTTAAACATGGTGAAAGTGCTGTTGGCCAATGAATAAGGGCCGCCAGTCTAACAGAAACTCATCTCGCGTTATGGTATTTGTCGCGCTATGAACATACCTGCAGCAACGGCCAGAATGCACAAGGTCACGCTACCGCAGATATAACCTAAGGCGGCGATAAAGCGGCCTTCCTCGAACAACCCCAAGGCTTGCAAGGAAAATGCCGAGAAGGTCGTGAAGGCCCCCAGAAAACCCACCATTAAGACCGAACGCCAAACCGGCGCCAGCAGGCTGCGCTCGAGCAATAGAATAAACAACAGGCCAATGGCGAAGGAACCGAGAATATTGATCATCAACGTGCTGTAGGGGTAGGCGACGCCAAACACGCTATTAGCCCACTGAGTCAGCGCAAACCGCGACACCGCGCCCGCCGCGCCACCGATGGCTATGCCTAGCAACTCTAACATCACTTGTTATCCTTAGTTAGCTCGGGGTAACGCTGAAATTCGCTTTGCTGATTCTGGCTGTGCAGCCGATTGAGCTTCTCGCGGATTTGAATCTCCAGACCACGATCTACTGGCACATAGTATTGATGATCGGCGATGGCCTCGGGCAAATAGGATTCACCCGCCACAAAGGCATCATCAAATTCATGGGCATAGCGATAGTCATCGCCATAGCCCATGTCTTTCATCAGGCCCGTCGGCGCATTGCGCAAATGCATGGGCACCTCCAGCGATGGCGAGGCCCTGACATCTGCTAAGGCCAACTTGTAGGCCATATAGACAGCGTTACTTTTAGCCGCAGCCGCCAGATAGACAACCGCCTGAGCGATGGCCAGCTCACCTTCTGGACTACCAAGGCGCTCCTGCACAGCCCAGGCATCCAGTGCAATCTGCAGGGCACGGGGATCAGCATTACCAATATCTTCGCTGGCCATGCGGACCACGCGCCGGGCGATGTAAAACGGATCACAGCCACCATCAATCATTCGCGCTAGCCAATACAAGGCGCCATCGGCAGAACTGCCCCGCACCGCTTTATGCAAGGCAGATATTTGCTCATAAAAGATGTCGCCACCTTTATCAAAACGCCGTAAGTCAGCGCCCAGCACTTCGCTGAGTACTGCCTCGCTGATATCATCATCAACGGCCAGGTCTGTCGCGATCTCCAGCAGATTGAGGCTGCGCCGGGCGTCGCCATCGGCAGCCCGTGCCAGAATCAACAGCATATCGGCCGACGCCTTGATCTGGCGCTGTCCAAGGCCACGTTCCACATCTACCAGAGCCCGTGACATCAGCGCCACCAGGTCATCTGTCTGCAGCGATTTAAGCCGATATATCCGCGCCCGTGAGAGCAAGGCATTGTTCAATTCAAAGGAAGGATTCTCTGTCGTCGCACCGACAAAAATCACGGTGCCGTCTTCTACATAAGGCAGAAATGCGTCTTGTTGGGCTTTGTTGAAGCGGTGTACTTCGTCGACGAACAGCAATGTCTTTCGACCCGAGTGCGACTGATTCTGTTTTGCGACAAGTATCGCTTCGCGAATATCCTTCACCCCCGCCAATACGGCCGAGATCGCCTGAAAATCAATATCACAGACCGCTGCAATCATCCGTGCGATGGTGGTCTTGCCTACCCCCGGTGGTCCCCAAAGGACCATGGAATGCAGACTCGAGGTCTCGATAGCCAGACGTAACGGCTTGCCTGAGCCTAGCAGATGCTGCTGACCGACAAACTCATCCAGGTTGCGCGGCCGCATTTTCGCAGCCAGAGGTTGATACATGGGCTGCTGATCAAACAGGCTCATACCCGCTCGCCTGTCTCGACTCGCGCGCCTGATTCAACGCTAGCGATCATCGATAACATCGACCCCGACGGGAGGTGTAAAGGTAAAGGTTTCATTCGGAATAGGCTTATTCAGCACTACCCTGCTCAGCTCTATCTGAGTTCGCTGACCCAGACTGTCGCGCAGAACAATGGCTCGCGGCTCACCCGCCACGAACGTCAAGGTCAGAGAGTCGAACAAACTGCTGGCGTCTACAGGCTCCAGGCGATAAACCTCTTGACCGGCTTGCTCGCCATAAGCGACGCGATAAGACGAGGCAATCGCACTCGCATCCCCCCCCAACAACAAAATCGGCACCTGAGTGATGTCTCGCTGTAATGCCGTGATGATCACCTGCTCCAAGTCGCTGTCATAAGCCCAGAAGCTCTCACCATCCGCCACCAAAATCTGGCCACTGGGCGCCAAAGACTCAAGCCTGAACCGTCCCGGTCCGCTGACCGACAAGTGACCATCCAGTTGCTGCACGACCCGTGAATCCTTATCCAACGTGATCTGCGCATAGTCCGCCGCCACAGACTGAATTTGATTCAGCAGCTGTACTAACTGATCCGTATGATCGACCTCTGCATCGACCCCTGCATCGACGGGTGTGACGTCACTTTCTACCACAGTCAACTCAGCGGTCATAGCAGACAATGGTAGACACGCTGACAGCAGGAAACACATGACAAACCGCCACATGCCATAACGCGTATTCAGCGTGGTATTGAGCGTGCTATTGGGGTGGCGCATTAACCAGCACCTCCCGGGATCCATTGGAGTTCATCTCGCTGATAAGGCCCGCTTGCTCCATGGTTTCAATCATTCTTGCCGCCCGGTTATAACCAATACGCAGTTTACGTTGAACCGAGGAAATTGAGGCACGACGAGACTCCATCACATACTGCACGGCCTCATCATAAAGCAGATCTTGCTCACCTTCAGTATCAGGTTCCTGACCACCCGCGACGCCAGGTAACAATTCATTGTCACTGCGTCCCTCAAGAATTTCATCCAGATAGTTGGGCGCGCCTAGCTCTTTCCAACTCTCCACGACGCGATGCACTTCATCGTCGTCAACAAAAGCGCCATGCACTCGAACCGGCAGCGCTGATCCCGCTGGCAGATACAACATATCGCCGTGGCCGAGTAACTGCTCCGCGCCGCCTTGATCGAGAATTGTCCGGGAGTCAATTTTAGATGACACCTGAAACGCAATACGCGTGGGAACGTTCGCCTTAATGAGGCCGGTGATGACATCCACCGACGGTCGCTGAGTTGCCAATATCAGGTGAATACCTGCAGCACGTGCTTTCTGGGCAATACGGGCAATCAGCTCTTCAACCTTCTTACCGACAATCATCATCATGTCGGCGAACTCATCGATCACCACAACAATAAAGGGCAGCGTGTTTAGGTCCGGCGCTGAATCCTCCATGCCTTCCAAAGGCGACGGCTCCCACAACGGGTCTTTCAAGGGTGTGCCCTCCTTCTCAGCATCCTTAACCTTGCGATTGAAGCCGCCAACGTTACGCACGCCCATGGCAGCCATTAGCCGATAACGGCGCTCCATCTCAGCCACGCACCAACGCAACGCGTTAGCAGCATCTTTCATATCCGTGACCACCGGCGTCAGCAGATGGGGAATACCTTCATAGACTGCCAACTCGAGCATCTTGGGATCAACCATGATGAGCCGCACTTCTTCTGGCGAGGCCTTAAACAACAGTGAGATAATCATCGCATTGATACCCACAGACTTACCGGAACCCGTGGTACCCGCCACTAACAGGTGAGGCATCTTGCCTAGGTCGACCACAACGGGTTCGCCAGCAATGTCATGCCCCAGCGCTAGACTCAACGGTGACGTCGCCTCGTCATAGGCATTGGAACTCAGCACCTCGCTGAGCTTGACGATATCGCGGTCAACGTTAGGAATCTCAATACCCACCACCGACTTGCCTGGAATAACCTCCACAACCCGCACGCTGATAACCGCCAACGACCGCGCTAAGTCTTTCACCAGGCCTGTAATTTTGCTGACTTTGACGCCAGGTGACGGCTTGATCTCAAATCGCGTAATCACGGGCCCGGGAAATACCGCCTCGACCACGGCCTCAATACCATAATCAAGAAGCTTTAATTCCAGTAGCCGTGACAAGGCTTCTAGATCCTCCGCCGAGTAGCCTCGCGAATCATCGGTCACCGACGCATCGAGCAAATGTAACGCCGGCAGGCCGTCGACTGCTGCCACCTTGAACAGATTACCTTGCTTTTCACGTGCTGCTCGGGCGCTCACCTCAGGGTTCTTCGGCGCGAGCGCTTGTATATTGACAGGCGCCCTGAGCAGGTTCTTCTCCACATCTCGAGCCAGTGCCTCATGGCGTTTTACAGTGACCTGTTTGACCTGGGCCCGTTCGTGCCAACGAGTGCGCCACAGAAACCAGGCATTTTGGCCTTTATCTGCAGCCCGTAAACACCAGCGTCCCGTCGTATCCATGACTTTTATCCAAGAAATATCAATGAAGGCAGTTAACCCAAACAAGAAATTAGCGAGCAGGATCAGGGTCGCACCAACATAACTAAACGATGGCACCAGCCACAGGGCTAACTGGCTGCCCAACACGCCACCTGAACTCTCGCGCAAATCCAGACCCGCCGCATAAAAATGTAAGCTGGCGATACCGGCGCCCGCGGCCAGAGTCAAAACCAGACCGAGCAGGCGGAAGCTGAACAGGGGCCAGTTGAACTCAAACTCACGTTTGCGCTCCCGAAAGATAAGCCAGGCCTGATAGCCCAACATCATCGGAAAAATAAACGCGAGATAACCAAATACGAAGAACAACACATCAGCCACCCAAGCACCGCTGACACCGACCAAATTGCTCACTTGACTGTCGACCCCGGTATAGCTCCAACCAGGATCCGAGAGGTCAAAGCTGAACAAGGCCAAGAACAGATACAGACACAGGGCCACAAGACCGATCAATGCGCCTTCGCGCAAGCGCGGCTGGAGATGATCCATGACCTCTTCGGATGATTGGGACTTCGATTTTGCGTCTGCCAAGGCAGCATCCTTTGTTATAGTACAAAGTACCTATCTTACATCGTTTTATTCTAAGGTGGTGAACTGATCGACTATGCCCCGCTGGCGCTCTACTGTATCATTTCAATCACATTCTGACGCAGATCCTAAGCATATGGCTGGTCCCTCACAACCCCAAGTCACAGACGAAGTCTGGGACGACGAGCGCGTTAAAAGCTTCCTAAATATGCAGGCCTATGGCGACACATCGGAAGACTTTCATATACTATTGAAAGCTTATCGCGGCATGCGCCCAGCAGATTTCAAACGCTTCCTGGATTTTTTCGTCGAGGCTGGGCGCAACCCCGATGCCACAGATCAATCGGGCAAAAGTCTCTGGGAGATTATTGCTGATCATCGCCAAGGCGCTGATTTTATTGAGATAAGACGCGCAATTCAATAGAGATTCCGTCTCCGACTCACATGATTGAGAGGATCCAGAACTGAATTTCATCACCGCAGATTCACTTGTGATGAAAAACAGCGCCCCTCTATCGTTAGTTTTCAACCTATTTGGCTAAATTTCCTATGCAAGAAATTCATCATCAACTCATTATTTTGGGCTCCGGGCCCGCTGGTTTTTCAGCGGCAGTCTACGCCGCCAGAGCCAATCTTAACCCTGTCTTGATCACCGGTATTGAGGTCGGTGGCCAGCTGACAACGACCACGGATGTGGACAACTGGCCGGGTGATGTTGAAGGGCTGCAGGGTCCCGACTTGATGGACCGTATGCAGCGTCACGCGGAACGCTTCGACACCGAAATCGTCTACGACAACATAAACAGCACGGAACTGCAGACTGGCCCCTTTCGTTTGCATGGTGATAAAGCGACGTACACCTGTGATGCACTCATCATTACCACCGGCGCCTCAGCACAGTACCTAGGTCTCGATTCAGAGGAAGCCTTCAAGGGTCGTGGCGTCAGCGCCTGCGCGACGTGTGATGGTTTTTTCTACAAGAAGAAGAAAGTCGCGGTTATCGGCGGCGGTAACACGGCGCTCGAAGAAGCGCTGTATCTGTCGAACATTGCTTCAGAGGTCATCATGGTGCATCGTCGCGATAAGTTTCGCGGCGAGAAAATCTTGCAGAAAAAAGTGATGGAGAAGGCCAACATTCACGTGCAATGGGACACAGAGCTGGACGAAGTCATTGGTGATGACATGGGCGTTACCGGCATGCGCATCAAAAATAGAGAGACTAAGGACACTACAGAATTCGACCTCCACGGTGTGTTTATCGCTATTGGTCATACGCCGAATACCAGCATCTTTGATGGCCAGCTGGATATGGTCAATGGCTACATCGTCATCAACGCGGGCATCGGTGGCAATGCCACCGCCACCAGCCGGCCTGGCGTATTTGCTGCGGGTGACGTCGCCGACCAAATTTACCGCCAGGCGGTGACCTCAGCAGGCTTTGGTTGCATGGCTGCGCTGGACGCTGAGAAGTATCTAGACGACCTTCACGACCAAGCCTGACCTAGGACAATGGTCATGAAGGCACTCTGGCTGGACGCTCAGCAAATGACTTTCCCTGACATCGAACAGGCACTGCAAGACCCGGACGGACTACTCGCCGTCGGCGGTGACCTGTCGGTCGAGCGCTTGCTACTGGCTTATCGCAGCGGTATTTTTCCTTGGTACAGTGATGACCAACCCATTCTTTGGTGGTCACCGGCGACCCGTGGCGTGCTATATCCCCATGATCTGAAGATCAGTCGCAGCTTAACCAAGGTCCTGAACCGGCAGACGTTTAGCGTGCACGTCAACAGAGACTTTCCCGCCGTGATCAAGGCCTGCAGCGAGGCACGCAGCTATGCTGACGCCACCTGGATCACCACGGAGATGCAAGCGGCATACATCCGACTTCACGAACGCGGTTATGCCCACTCTATCGAGTGTTATCAGGGCGACAAGTTGGTCGGGGGACTGTATGGCTTAGGGCTGGGCAATCTGTTTTTCGGCGAGTCCATGTTCCATGTGGTCACGGATGCATCAAAAGTCGCTTTCGCCCATTTAACGCGTCTGATGTTATCCTTTGATTGCCCGATGATTGATTGCCAACTCGACAACAGTCATTTGCAGACACTGGGGGTTTGTGAGATACCTCGGCAGAACTTTCGCGCCATGATCGAGAAACATGCACAGCCTTGCTACCAGATCGACTGGGCTCAGGTGCCTTCACCCCTGCCAGACTGGTAGATTAAGCGAGAACGATCTTCGAGAGCGATTATCGAGAAAGACTATCGAGAAAGACTATGAATGATAACGTCACCCACCGTCTCGCCAATATGCACTTCTTTACCACCCCGGCCCATGATTGCAGCTACCTGGCAGACAGACAGGCCATTACGTTGTTTGCTGACCCTCACGCTGACATCGACACGGCGCTGTATTCAGCGTTATCGGCGGTTGGCTTTCGGCGCAGTGGCGCGCACATCTATCGGCCCCACTGCCAAGCCTGCCAGGCCTGCATCCCGGTACGCGTAGTGGTCAATGACCATCAAATGAACCGGCGCCAGAAGCGTATCTGGAGGAAAAACCTAGATCTCGACGTGACTGTTAAGGCACCCTCGCTGACGAATGAGTACTTTGAGCTATTTGAACGCTATATACGCGTGCGTCATTCCGACGGCGATATGTTTCCCGCTGATCGCGAGCAGTTTCAATCATTTCTCGTCAATGGTCGGGTGGAGGCACGATTTGTCGAATTTCGTCTTGCCGGGCGCTTAATAGCCGTGGCAGTGATGGACATACTAGATTCTGCGCTGTCAGCGATCTATACCTTCTTCGAACCGGAGGAAAACCAACGCAGCCTAGGTACACACGCGATTCTGTGGCAGCTTGAAGAAAGCCGTCGAGCAATGAAAAGCTGGCTGTACCTTGGCTATTGGATCGATGAATGCCAAAAAATGAACTATAAAAATGAGTACACGCCACAGGAACGTTACATCGATAACTGCTGGCAACGCCATCCAGAAAAGTGACATTAAAGAACTATCGAATCACGGCTTTGCTTAGCCCGGGGTTTTGGTGCAGAATAGCGGCCTTTTTGACAACCCCCTTTTCAAAGGGTTTGTAGAAGCCCGCTTCTATTGAAGACCCCTTTACTTGAAGACCTAAAAGGCACTGAGGATTTGAATGGCAAAAGAAGAACAGATACAGATGACGGGCACCGTCGTTGATACGTTACCTAACACGATGTTTAAAGTGGAACTGGAAAACGGACATAAAATCATCGCACACATTTCAGGCAAGATGCGTAAGAACTACATCAAAATCCTGACAGGCGATAAGGTTAAGGTTGAACTCACGCCTTATGACCTCAGCAAGGGTCGCATTACTTTCCGCGAATAATCAGCGCTGCGCTAGCCCCTTCACGCCTAAAAACCTCATCTATTAGACGCCCGATACCTTGGGTTTGCATGCATATCAACGCCAGTTTGTGACGTTGATGAATGCCCTATCACGACGCGTGACAGGGCAAGCACATCACGCAGGCACTGGCTCGTCAATTTCCAGCACAAGATCGTCATCTCTGACCAGCACATGCACAACGCCACCATTGGCGGACAAGCGCCCGAAGAGAATATCCTCCGCTAGCTCTTTCTTGATCTTGGTCTGAATCAGCCGCTGCATAGGCCTGGCACCCATCGCCTTGTCATAGCCATGCACGGCCAACCAAGCGCGTGCTTCATCACTGATCTCCAGCACCACCTTCTTGCCGTCTAGTTGTACCTGAATCTCCACCAAGAACTTGTCGACAACGGTAGAAATAACCTCTGGTGACAAAGAATCAAACTGGATGATCGAATCAAGCCGGTTACGAAACTCCGGTGTAAACATCTTCTTGAGAACCTCCATACCATCGGTGGCGTGATCCTGATGGGTAAAGCCAATAGACGAGCGCCCCATTTCCTGGGCGCCGGCGTTGGTGGTCATAATCACAATCACATTGCGGAAGTCTGCTGAGCGACCGTTGTTATCCGTCAATGTGCCGTGGTCCATGACCTGCAACAGCAGGTTAAACACCTCGGGGTGAGCTTTCTCGATCTCGTCCAGCAGCAGCACACAATGCGGATGCTTGGTGACTTCTTCTGTCAGCAAGCCGCCCTGATCAAAGCCTACATACCCTGGGGGCGCACCAATCAAGCGCGACACGGTATGACGCTCCATATACTCAGACATATCAAAACGAATCAACTCGATACCCATGATACTGGCCAACTGCTTGCAGACCTCAGTTTTACCAACACCCGTAGGTCCAGAAAACAGGAACGACCCGATCGGCTTATCGACGTCTTTGAGGCCCGCCCGTGACAACTTGATGGCGCTGGCGAGGGTCGTGATCGCCTCGTCTTGGCCAAAAATGACCATCTTCAAATTGGTTTCAAGATCTTTCAATGCCTGCTTGTCTGAAGACGACACAGTACTTGGCGGTATGCGCGCAATCTTCGCGACCATTTTCTCGATATCCGAGACATTGATCTGCTTCTTTCGCTTGCTTGCCGGTTGTAGCTGCTGGAAGGCACCCACCTCGTCAATCACATCAATGGCCTTGTCCGGCATAAAGCGATCATTGATATAACGATCGGCCAACTCCGCGGCGACTCGCAGAGACTTGTCCGTGTACTTGAGATGGTGATGCTCCTCAAATCGGCTTTTGAGGCCTCTGAGAATCTGATACGTGTCTTCTACACTGGGCTCTGTGACATCAATTTTCTGGAACCGGCGCGATAACGCCCGATCTTTATCAAAAATACCGCGGTACTCCTGATACGTCGTGGAACCCATGCAACGAATACCCCCAGACGCCAGCAGCGGCTTGAGCAGGTTCGATGCATCCATCACCCCACCGGAGGCTGCACCAGCGCCGATAATCGTGTGAATCTCATCGATAAATAAAATTTGGTCATCTTGCTTAGTCAATTCAGACAGCAAGTTCTTCAAACGCTTCTCAAAATCGCCGCGATACTTGGTGCCCGCCAGCAGAGCGCCCAGGTCTAGAGAGTGAACCGTGCTGTCCTTGATGACGTCAGGCACTTGGCCATCAACGATCATCTTTGCCAGACCCTCGGCAATCGCGGTCTTACCTACCCCGGACTCACCGACCAACAAAGGGTTGTTCTTGCGTCGTCGACACAGGATCTGGATAACGCGCTCAACTTCTTCTTGGCGCCCCACCAAAGGGTCGATGAGGCCTTTACGTGCCTGTTCATTGAGGTTGACGGCAAACTGCTCTAAAGAGCTGGGCGCTTTCTCTTCGACACTGACCTCTTCCTCAACGTTCTCGACAGAATCAGATTCCTCATGATTGGCCACCTTAGGCGTGCCATGAGCAATATAATTGACCACATCAATACGATTAACGTCCTGCTGCTTGAGGATGTAAACCGCATGGCTTTCCTGTTCGCTGAAAATCGCGACCAGAACACTAGCCCCAGTCACTTCCTTGCGCCCGGAAGACTGAACGTGGAACACCGCGCGCTGCAGAACGCGCTGGAAGCCCAGAGTCGGTTGGGTTTCCCTGTCTGTCTCAATGGTGGGTATCAGCGGCGTAGTGGCATCGAGAAACTCCTCGAGCTCTTTGCGTAGCGCATCGATATCGGCGCCACAGGCGCGCAACACGTTAGCGGCCACCGCATTGTCGAGTAAGGCCAATAATAGGTGCTCAACCGACATAAGTTCATGACGTTTGGCCCGGGCATCCTTGAAAGCCAGGTTTAACGTTACTTCAAGATCTCTACTAAGCATTTTGCATTGTCCTGATAGGTGGCCGGATCAACGGCCTTGGTCTGCTCAGACTAATTCCCGCTTCCTGCGGGGCATCAATCCACTGTCTGTGCTGAGTGTGCTCAAGGTGCACTTTCTTTTATGTACAATCTTCATACGATCTCTACATGATCATAGCTTTCTTGCACTTACTTTGTCTTTGTCTATACCTTCGCGAATCTCACGTCTTCCATCATTCCTATACGTGCCGATCTAATCTTCGACGGCTTCAACATCCGACACGAGGGGATGTTGGTTATCCTGCGCAAACTGGTTGACCTGGGCCGACTTCGTCTCAGCTATATCACGCGTATAGATCCCACACGTCGCCTTGCCCGCGGTG
>JBLHRT010000015.1:0-19421 GCA_047626255.1 Candidatus Azotimanducaceae bacterium | reverse complement strand
CGCCATGCTGGTGTGAGTCGCGCTGGGCGGACAGGGTCATGCCCAGCTCGCGGGCGATGCCTGTTAAAAACACGATATGCTCACGCTCAAATTCGGTTGACTGTAAGGTTTGTTGCAACTGGTTCTTTACGAGCGCGCCACCATTGCACACTATTGAGACATCAAAACCCAGCTTGTCGGCGACATAGCGCGTCGTGCGGTAGCGGCGCCCAGTGGCGATGACCACCTCCACATCGTCGCGTGTATGCAATTGCTCTAGCGCGGCCCGGGTGGCTGGAGAGATTTTGTGGTCATCCAGCGAGAGCGTGCCATCAAGGTCCAGGGCGAGTAAACGGATGGCTTGTATCATAGCGTGAATTCCTTTGTAACGATTCTGCGAGTAGGGTGATAGCCGGTATTATGCGCCTAATCAGTCCGCACATGTGAGCCGAGTAGGGCGAATTTTTGTGGGTTATTCGTGTTCGCCTATGCCCTTTCTCGTCAATGCTTATACCTGCCCTGATACCTGTATGTAGACTATCCTTAGGGTAACGATGTCGCGGCTAGCCACAACGGCGTCATTGTTTCAGCAAGTTTGATGGTAAGTGGTATCAGGGTATCTCTACGCAAAGATTGAAGTTTCACGGAAAATCAACACATGGTAAAAATCTCACTCAAGCGTGACGACGAGCAGCACAAAAAAATTCGTTTTCATCGGCGCTTAACCAGCAAGTTTATCGCTATTGCCATTCTCATCTCCCTCATTCCCTTATGGTTTCTTTATTACTTTACCGTCAACGCCGCCACGAGCATGCTGACGGAAAGTCTGAGCGACGGTCTCAAAGAAAAAGTGTTCATGGTCGGCGCTGACATCGACAGGTATTTCACTGAGAGGGAACACGATGTGCGGGTGCTGTCGCAGGCTGACGTATTAGAAGGAAGCGATGTACCCTCCATCATCCAGTATTTAGACGATGTCATTGAAGAAACGCCCTACCTAGATGACATTGACGTCATAGGCGCCAACGGTATCGTCATTGCTAGTTCTGGCGAGCAGAATGAAACAGGTAAGCACGTACTGGCGCTGTACCCCACATTGAAGTCCTTGTTCAGTGACAGTCAAACTGCCCAACAGGGCGATATCTTCGTCTCAGACGTATCGCAACTAGACAATGGTCCTAGTTTAGCGTTTCTAACGCCCATTACCGATGACACTAACACTGTTGTGATTAAGACGCTGTTGGTCGAAGTCAATTTCGATACTGTAAAAAGGATTTTGTTGGACTTTGATGAACGCGTTGTCGGTAATCGACAGGTATACCTCGTGAATAACGATGGTAGAGTTATTCTCGCCAACGACCCCGATGCAACACTGTTAGGCCTTTTCCCCGATCTTTCTGTGCAACCAGACCTGCTGGATAATTTTGCGACCGAAGGTGATGTAGGCAGTGTTATTTACACGGATACTCGCGGTGAGAGGGTGATGGCAGGGTTTGCCGACATGGCAGAGTTTGGCGTTAACAACGCTATGGATTGGAGCATTATTGCGATTGCGCCCCTTCGAGATATTATCCAGCCAGTCACCAGTTTCAGCCGTACTTTGCTGGTGTTTACGTTATCTACGTTTCTCCTATCGACCCTCGTGTTGTTTTTCAGTAGCCGTACTATCATAACTTCGGTGAAGAAGTTGACACAGGGGGCTCGTAAGGTCGGCGATGGTGACTTGGCTTTCCGGATTGACTCGGATCAACAAGATGAGTTTGGTTACCTAGCAGAGACTATCAACAACACGCTAGATCACCTTGCCGTCCTGCAGGAGCAGGCGCGCGCATCTAATGCGGCCAAGTCCGAATTCCTTGCCAATATGTCTCATGAAATTCGAACCCCTATGAACGCCGTCACCGGTATGTTGGATTTGCTAGCGGCAACCCCATTGAACAATGATCAGCGCCATAAGGCTACGCTGGCGCAGTCCAGTGCGCGATCATTGTTGACGTTGATCGACGACATCCTGGACTATTCGAAGATAGAGGCCGGCATGATAAATTTGGATGCCGTCGACTTTGATCTTCGCGCTGAACTTGGTTTGCTTGCTGAGTCATTGGGCCATGGCGCCCAAGAAAAGGGCTTGGAGGTGGTGCTGGACCTGGTCGATGTTGAGCATTCTCTGGTTCGTGGCGATCCAGGTCGCTTGCGCCAGGTGGTGTCGAATTTGTTGAGCAATGCTATCAAGTTTACGCATGAAGGCGAGGTGCTGCTGCGAGCAAGTCTGCAGACTTTAGAGGGTGGTGCAATGAGGTTTATCTGTACCGTAAGCGATACGGGTATCGGTATTTCGCCAGAGAAAGTAGAGGCGTTATTTGACAAGTTCACTCAAGCGGACGCGTCCATCACTCGCCATTATGGTGGAACAGGATTGGGTTTGTCGATCGCGCAGAATATAGCACAACTGATGCATGGGGGCGTTACGGTGACTAGCACTCTCAATCGCGGCTCAACCTTTGAGATAACCGTGCAGCTGAGCCGTAGCGCTGATGCAAAACCCGTGAATCCGGACCTTGAGTTGGACCAGCTACATCTATTGATTGTTGATGACAGCGAGACAAATCGCGAGACACTCAGCAAGCAACTGGCTCACTGGGGGGCTACAATTACCGTTGCCGCTAGCGCCGAGGAAGCTTTTCTACGGCTGAGCGATCAGACGGCAAATCCCCGTATTTCTGCGGCGTTGATTGATATGCATATGCCTGGCATCGATGGCCTGCAACTTGCTCAACAGTTGATTTCAACGCCAGCGTTATCGGACCTGATTTTGATTCTGATGACGCCTATCGAATCAGGTATGTCGTCACGGGAAATTCTGGATCGAGGGTTTGCGGCACACTTGCCTAAGCCAATGACAACCCTGAATTTGTTGTGTGCCCTAGACGTAGCGCTGAGCGATGGTAAGGCTGTCGGCATGACACCGCAGTTGCCGAGGCGTAACGCAGAGACGTTTGTTGACCGGCCTGACATCCGTCTGCTCCTGGTCGAGGACAACGTCATCAACCAGGCCGTGGCCCTGGGTATGTTGGAGGCTATAGGTTTTACACCCATGCAGGTTGATATCGCGAACAATGGGCTTGAGGCGCTGGCAGCGCTAAATGCGACGCCAATTGATCACCCCTACGCGCTGATTTTACTCGATTGTCAGATGCCTGTGATGGATGGTTTTGAAACCTGTCAGAATATACGCAGCGGTGCGGCGGGTGATAAAGCTATCGCGTTGCCCATCATTGCCATGACCGCTAATGCCATGGCAGGTGATCGAGATAAATGTCTGGCGGCTGGTATGAGCGACTATCTCAGCAAGCCTGTTGAGCTTGAGACAATGGTGAAAACCCTCGCTATATGGTTGTCACAGTCTGGCGCAGCGCCAGTGACTGATGAGCACCGACAATTGGCTGTTAGTGAAACAGAAACGCTTGCTGAACGTTTGGTATGGGACAGGCCTGCAGTACTGAATCGGATGCGCGACGATGAAGAATTGCTCGGCAAAATCATTGCGCTGTTTCTGGAGGAAATACCTGGCACTATCGAGTTGCTCCGTGACGCTGTACATGCGGGTGACGGTGATCAAGTCAAGTTGCAGGCACACACGATCAAAGGCCTGGCTGCTAATCTGGGTGGTTTGGTCTTGCAGCACAGCGCTGCAGAATTGGAGAAGATGGCGGCTGAAAAGCTGCCGCAACACTTTGATTCAGCGCTGTTAGCAGTGATGTCGGCCTATGAGCAGTTAGTTGCGAAAGTTGGTGGAGAGGTTAGATGCTAGGCGCGCGTTGTCAGATAACGTATGTAGCTAGGCTTGTCTGCTGGTGAGTGACCCTGATGTAGCGTCAGAGTGGCGCCAGCTGAATCAGGTGGATTACAACAGCAGCTGCTGGTGCTCACGATCGCCTGTTTGAGGTGGATGTTGTGCTCGGTAATGGTGCAATCTATACGGGTGCATCTATTCAGGAGCCGGGTATCGGAATGTTGCCGCTTGTCTACGCCGCCAATGTTGGGCTTGCGAGCGCGGACCCAGTCGAGACTCGACTCTGCTTTCCGGGCACACCCGATTCAGCGAAGGTCGCAGGTAAAATGATACTTTGTGACACGGAGCCATTGCGCGGACTGACAAGAGCCTCGCGTTTACGCTGACGGCGCGTGGGTCTGGTTCTGATGCAAATGCGCTTCAGGTTGCCGTGTTCTCTTCTCGTGGACTCTTGCTGGCATCGTCAGACCTGCTGAAGCCCGACATTATGTTGCCAGGTGTTGATATCCTCGCTGCCGTATCGCCTCTCGAAGGCGGTAATGATTTCGGCTTCCTTAGTGTGCTTCTGTGTCTGGTCCGCTCATCGCGGGCCTTGCCGCCGTTGTTACGTCGGTCCAGCCTAGCTGGTCACCGATGTTGCTCGCAATGTACGCTCGACCTTGGTTGTGCGTCTTTTCCAGCTTGCCGCCCCAGAATTGGTTGGTGGTGTAGGTGAAACGGGTTCACTCGAATTGAACGTGAGCGTTGGTTTTGAAGGTGCCCATACTTTGGGCAGTGTGGCGCACGGTTAAGCATCTTTCGTCCTCACGAAAAGCAAACAGCTTCTTCGCTTGGGTGTATATTGCCTGGTTAGCGTGGGCGAGTTTATTGATATTGAAGGCTTCTCCCACCTCACCGCTTTTTTGACATAGTCCAGCAGGAACCCGATACCCAACCCGCCCTTCTCAATACCTTGTGTTAGATGTGTTTGGATGGCATTGCGTTGCTGCTCTGAAGCCTCTTGAGCAAACGCTGCGTGGGGTCTTACGGCAGACCCAGTTTTGGTTTCTGGGCCAGCATCTACGGGTAGTGGTTCTGCGGGTGTGAGTAAATGCGGCTTATGAATGTTCTCCATCACTCGCTGACGAATGGCAAGGTGACTGGTGGATGCTCCGTAATTAATGACCGACTTGCCGCCTAGGATTTGACGCAGCGCTTCAATTGGGTATATCCCGGCTTCTAGCTCCAAGGCGGTAGTGACACCGTCCATTGCCTGCAATTTTTGACCGAGCCTGGATAGCGCGTGGCTGTGCAGGTCGATAAACCCTGGGGACAATACCAATCCTGATGCGTCGATTGATTCAATGCCGATTAATGGTAACGCAGAGATGGCGGCGATTTTTCCTCCATCAATGGCGATATTAGCTTGCTGGTCAAATCCGGTTTCTGGGTCAATGACGCGGCCGCCTGTGAATACTAGGTCATACTGAATTGGCTCAGCGTCATGAGTGTCGGAACAACTTGCTAGAATCAATGTGAAGGCCAGCGCTGTGAGCCTGCGCATGCCGCGACCGACGCCGATACGCTGGTATTTCATCAGCGCATAGTGACTCAGCTTTATCATCGAAAACATCATGATCCTATTCACCTTCGCTGGAGGATAATGAGTATAGGGTATATTGATTTCATAACCGCAAAAGTGCGCTTTGAGATTGAGCTTCGGGTTCGCAGTACCCATTTATATCCTAAACGTGGCTTGCAAATTCCCGTCACAATAGGTGTGCTAATGTGTCAGTCTGACACAGGTCTCCATGACCGCTAACTTAATCAAATGAGAGCGTAATCATCATGCTTAAAGCCGTACAACTGGGTAGCAATACAGGGCTTCGTGTTTCAGAGTTGTGTCTTGGCACCATGAATTTCGGCGAGCCTGGTCGCGGGCACCAGGGTGACTGGACTCTTGGTCTCGATGAGACCAGGGAGATTTTCAAGGCCAGCATTGATCACGGCATGTTCTATTTTGATTGCGCGGATATCTATGGGCTTGGTGCTAGCGAAGAAGTGGTGGGCTCATTATTGAACGCACTGTTACCTCGAGATGAGTACGTGCTGACCACGAAAGTATCCATGCCTATGGGGCGTGGTGCGAATCAGGGGGGCTTAACGCGCAAGCATATTATGGAAGGTGTGGATCGCTCACTGAAGCGCCTAGGGCATGATTATGTCGACCAATTGATTATTCATCGACATCCTCACGGTGTGCCCGGCCAGGTGAGCGCCCCTATTGAGGAGACTATGGAAGCGTTGCACGACGTGGTGAAGGCGGGTAAGGCGCTGTACCTCGGCGCGTCATCCATGTTCGCTTGGCAATTTGCCGAATTGCAGATGACGGCGAGCCAGCATGGCTGGACCCGCTTTGTGTCGATGCAGAATCACTACAACTTGATATACCGAGAAGAAGAGCGAGAGATGATTCCTTATTGTATCGACTCAGGTGTCGCGGTCACGCCTTGGTCGCCGCTGGCGCGCGGCATTCTGGCAGGCGCTTATCAGGGTGGTTTTGCCGGTGGTTCAACCAAGCGTTCCACGGGGCAGGATCGCGCGCGAACCGAGAGCCTCTATCGGGGCACTAACGACTTCGCTATTGCTGACAGGGTGTTTGAGGTAGCCGGTAAGTACGGCAAGACGCCAGCGCAGATTGCGGTTGCCTGGTTGCTGGGTAAGCCCGGTGTTGTCTGCCCTGTCGTCGGTGTCTCAAAGGTCAAGCAGCTTGATGATCTGGTCGAGGCGGCGAGCATTACGCTTGCGGCGGAGGATGTGAGTTACCTGGAGGCGCTATACCGGCCCGTGGATAACCTCTTGTCTATTGGTGCTTCTTGAGGTTGGTATGAGATTTCCTCATTCAACAAGAGCCTGATAAACCAGGTTCTTGAACTCATCCCGCAGTGGGTAAGGATTGCGCTGCATTTGCACCATGAGTACGGCGGTAAGGTCTTCCTTTGGGTCATTCCAGAAGATCGTACCGGCCATGCCGCCCCACGTATATCCACCTTCGGATCCCAGTGCTGTCAGCGGCGGCGATAGCAAAACCGCAAAACCCAAGCCAAAGCCATAAGTACTCGCGACACCGGGACGCTCGCCAAAACCTGAATGCACCTCTGCTGCCAGATGGTTTGTGGTCATGATTTGGATAGTTTTTGGGCTGATGATACGTGCGCCATCGAGTATTCCCCCGTTCAATAGCATTTGATTGAACCTGAGGTAGTCAGCAGCCGTGCTGACCAATCCGCCGCCGCCGGAGAAAAATGTCACTTCCTTGGTATATGCGCTCGTCTCCGGTCGATCAATAACCGTCAGAGAACCTGTTTCTGCTTCCAGCATATGATTGGTACCAAACCTGCTGGTCTTGTCTTTGGGTACTTCGAAGAAGGTGTCGTTCATCCCCAATGGGATAAACAATCGGCTGGCAAGATACTCGTCCAACGGCTGGCCTGATACCACCTCAATGAGTCGCCCGAGCACGTCAGCAGAAACACTGTATACCCATTTGGTACCCGGTTGATTCAATAAAGGGATCTTGCTCAACGTACTGACCATGTCGGCAAGGTCTTTGTTGCCCAAAATTTTTGCTGCACGATACTGCTTATCTACCGAGGTGTTACTAAATACGCCATAGGTCAGCCCTGCCCGGTGGCTCATCAATTCTCGAACGGTGAACGGGTGCGACTGTGGCACCTCAACCCCATCAACAAGCACCTTGGTATGTTTGAAGGCGGGTAAGTAATTGGCGACGGGTTTATTCAGTAGCAATTTGCCTTCTTCTAACAGCATCATCGCGGCAACGGATACAATAGGTTTGGTCATTGAATAGATACGGAGCAACGAGTCTTTCTGAATCTCTTCGCCGGTATCACTATTGAGTTTGCCGACCTTCTCAAAATGAACAATCTTCCCATTCCGCGCGATGAGAGTGACGATCCCTGCCAGTTTGTTGTCATCAATATAGCGCTGCATGAAAGGCTTTATTCGTGCCAGGCGTTCTGAAGACATGCCCACAGATTCAGGCTCAGCGCGAAGCAGGTCAGCGGCGAGTGCGCCATGAGCAAACAGTACCCACAAAAAAGTCACCACGGTGCCACGGGTAAACAATGTCATTATCGATGTACTCATATTCAGATATCGCCGATCCACCAGTCACGAATGGTCATATGTTAGCTAGCATCATTAGCATCAGCCCGGTAAGCTATTATGGGCGTAGTGTCACCCAGTTCTTGCGTAGCATATTACACTTTCCTGAATTTGAAGTTAGCCAGCCAACCTGATCGGCCGTCACATTGATTGATGCCGAAATGCGTCGTGTGGAAGGTGGCGCTGGAACAACGGTTTGCAACGGTTGTTGCCACTCGCATATAAGGCGTATAGTCCGCTACTGGTAAAGGCGGTGCTAATGAAACACATCACTTTCGCGCAAAACTCGCTTTCATATGTTCGACTTTCCGGAGCGGCTTACTATGGAGTAAGTGTTCAGGTAGGCGGTGCCTTTGGGAGTGCTGGCGGGAACCAAGAATTTACAAAGTTGGCGTACCGTCTAGTGCTTCTCGGCAGTTGGTTTCTGAAATTGTGTATACACGGGTATTCCTACCTGGCTCTTTTGTGCAGAGGAAGCTGTACCGGTTGATGTGCTTTTGCTCATCAGTTGCGTTCGGGCATGGCCGAGGAGTGGCGCTATTGCCGATAGGTGATTTGCTGCGAAAAATATCTGTCAGCCTTCATGTTTTTCGCCGGGACGCCTAGGCTAGACCCGAAAAGCCATGAAGTTGGTGGCGGCGGCGATATTTAAGCCCGAGGATTTCATAGTAAATTCAACCTGTTAGTTGCTCTTTGTGTCTAATTTGTGTCATTCAAACTATTGCATGGCACGATGTGAAAATTACCTTTAGAATCTTGCTGTCGCCACTGTGAGTCAAGGGTTGAACCACAAGAATCGCACGAAAACAGCGGCTTAGCGGTTGCTAGACACGTGCATTGAATCAGGCGTGATTCTCATCGTTCGCATTCTTAGGCATCAATATCCGCAACGACATTTAGAAGGTTGAGTCGTTGGGGTACTGCCAAAAATCGTCATGTGAATTTTCTAAGTTAGGTGCGTAAAAAGTAGGCTTTTAGGACATGTCTGGAGATGTTAGCCAATGATAGATATTAGAGCAAAAGAAGCATCATTAGAGAAGCGCGCAAATATTGCTGCCGAGACTTTACGAAGGAAGGCGCTTCAGAGTGCGAACGAACTAGATACCCTTGCAAATGGCACTCCTAATCCTGACGCTGGGCCAGCTAAAAAATTAATAAGTGAAGCGGCTGATAACGCTGGGAAGTTAGTCAATGATGCGACCTTGGCGGCGAAGGAATTACTCGCGAGCGCTGCACGATTAGCCGCAAGCCAAAAAGATTCATTAATGATGCAAACCGTGACTGAGGCCGGAGAGGCCGACGCGTTGTTCATTAAAGATGCTGAGTTGATTGAAGCTCGGAAAATGTCACAGCTGTCGAAAGCGGCATTCGCTGCAAAAGCTTTGGAGAGTAGAGCGATTGAAGACGCTTTATCTTTGATTGATATTGCCGAGCGCACACCTCATGGGAAAACGGATGTTGCTAAAGAGTTACTAGATAAAGCTACCAAGAATGCTAAGGATCTGCTCAACGGAGCTTCTAAGGATGCGGAGTTGTTGCTCGCTGAAGCTGTTGAAACAGCGATGTCTTTACTCGCGAGAGATCAAAAAGTTGAAGAAGAAGTATTAAGGGTAAAAAATCTTGCTTCTATTTCTGTCTTGGCTGGAGGTCTAGCGCATGATTTTAATAATATCCTAACAGGCGTTTTTGGTAATCTCGAAATGGCAAAGCTAAACTTGCCGGTTTCCCATGTAGCCTACCAATATATTCTCAATGCCAATCAATCTATGGAGAGAGCAAGTAATCTGACGCGCCAACTGCTGACCTTTGCAAAAGGTGGTAATCCTTTGCTTGAGATAATTGATATTCGATCGATTATTCATGAATCAATAGAGCTCTCACTCAGCGTGTCTAGGGTTAAAACTAGTCTGTTCCTCGATGAGGATTTGTGGATGATCACTGCAGACAGAGGACTGCTGTCACAAGTTATGACTAATCTTATCATAAACGCAGATCAGGCCATGCCCGAAGGGGGTACGCTAACAATAGAAGCCATGAACATTGATGAGTTAACTGATGGTCTTAGCCCCCACCTTTCAGGGAATTTTATCTGTATCAAAATTAGTGATGAGGGGACGGGTATTTCTAAAGAACAGCAAAAGACCATATTTGATCCTTATTTTACAACTAAAGAAGCGGGTAGCGGGCTAGGATTAGCCACGACCTTAAGTATTGTGACGAAACATAATGGCCGAATCAGCGTTAAATCTGACCTTCATAAAGGCACAACATTCAGTATCTACCTGCCCGCAATACCTGAAGCACAGTTGGTGGATGAGCTTCTTTTAAATGACAAAAAGCTTCCTTCGCAGTATTCAGGACATGTCCTGTTGATGGATGATGAGGTAACGATTCTGAATGTGTCAGCAACGATGCTTACGTCGCTAGGATATTCTGTCGAAACATCGGTTAATGGAAAGCAGGCTATAGAGAAATATATTGCTGCAGAGAAGCGTGGTACACCTTTTGATGTGGTCATTTTGGATTTGACGATTCCCAACGGCATGGGCGGTGAAGAGGCTATAAAGGAATTGCTTGGCATTAATCGACAGGTAAAAGTGATTGTCTCAAGCGGGTATTCTAACAGTAATGTTCTGTCCAATTACTCGAGGTATGGATTTAAGGGTAGGATTTCTAAGCCGTTCCTGATGAAAACGTTGGAAACTGAAGTCTTTAAAACGCTAAGTACGACTTAAATTTACTATTCGAAAATGTGATGTTATGGCGCTACTGACAGGTGACCATGTAAACAATGGAACACCGAACTTCAACTCAATGTCGCGACGATGAAAGTTAACGTGACAGCAGTGATGATATTGAGAATCGCAATGACGCAAGTTGTCTATTCTGGTGCCACCTACACCACCGCTGTTCTAAAACTTCTATTCCGCCTGGATATTCTTGTTCAACAAAATCAATTGAATTTAGTGCATTGCATCGATCCTTTGTAAGAGTCACTTGTAAGAGTCGCATGAACTGTTCGTTGTCAGGCTGCATTAGATAAGATGCTAGTGACCAGGCGTTGGCGTAGTAAGTTGTCTCATTGTTACCGGCCCAATTTTCGGATGTAGATCCGAGTAACTGCCGAAGGCTAATATACTGTAGTTTTCCACCCAACCGGTTTAGCCAAACACCGTTCGGAGGAATTAGTGTCAGTGTTCCTTCAACGTTGATTTTCTCGAATGCTTCAGCAATTCCTTCGTTATACCATTTTGGTGTGCGTCCGAAATTCCCCGCATTGATAGGATGGGTAATCTCATGTCACGCGACTGAGTATGCTTTAGTGGTAGTTGGCTGGCGTACTACGAATGCTTGATTGTGTTTCTATGAATAGAACCCACTTGTGGCGTCATTTACAGTTGAATTTCGCTTTGATTTAAATTGATTCAAGGATCTGCGATCGTTGTGAATGCTTACGCTAATAGAGGCTTTAGTCATGTTTGCTAGCGGCATGTGGTTAGCATATATTTTATAGGCGGCTTTCTCTCCAACAGATATGGCATTCGCTAAACCGTCACTCGCTAGTTGGTGAGGAAAAGATACCTTCAGATTGAAGAAGTCAGGTTCCAGAGTGCTGCTTAGGATTTCAGCTGATTGTTGATCAGGCGGTGAATCATTAAAGTGAGTTGCTCAATTTTATCGATCCATCGGGAAACCTTACTTGTAACGACTTCCTGTATACGGTTAGGGAGATTAGCTCTTTTGCATTGGTGGTCAGCCTAGGGTCCTTCGCGAGCAACTGGCTCATTGGATAGCGATGTGCTGTTCGGTTGCCGATCAACGAGGGCGATTGAGTAGGCGAGATCATGTTTTGTATTAGTTGAAACACACATGCGGCGGGAGCACGGAAGCCAGTCCATCGCATTGTCGAGCACGGTACCAAGACATCCTGCATCTTCAGGTAACGTCTCACCTTGTGAGCTAGTTCTTCTCCAGCGTCCGGCATTATTTCTGCGCTCAATGGGTCGAGGTCTTCAGGCAAGGATTTCGTTTCGATAGTCCGAGTAGCGCGCGGAACGTTTACTCTACCCATTAGTTCGATGTAGGTAGCGAAGTCACCGCTATTAGCGGCTTGGAATCTCGTCGTACTCGTCATACTCATCGTGCAGCGCTGGGGTGGTTTTTCGTAGAGATCGGCAGATGCTAAAAGATGGCATGCCAAAAAAATGAAACAGCCGAATCCGATTGGTCGACACCCATGCCTTGATCCGTTGATTGGCGTCAAGCATAGGCTGGCCCAGGTCGCCCAAGTCAATAGCAAAGCCATCAATATTTTTGCTGATGTCCTTGGCCATGTAGCCAACGGGGTCGTCCTTTGAATAATCGCAGGATTCAATCTTCAGTCGATATTTGGCAGCGCCTGGCACGTTCGGTGAATCTTGAAGTGCGTGATGTTACAGGGTCTCGCAGAAGCGTTTGTAGTGAGGTGCCTGCACAAAGGTAAGAAGGTGCCAATGCGGTGTGCTTTCGTGATGAGGTTCGGCAACCCGCAGACCGTAGATTTTGATATCTTCGCGGTTAAGTTGTGCCCTGACCCTTCGCCAAACTTCGTTTAGATACCATTGGGCAGCGACAGGTGATACACCGTCGTATTTAGGATTGCGTGTACCGCTGGCTCTGCATCTGTGCATTCTTGATGGAGTGGTTAGCGTGATAAAGAGCGTAGCGTGATCTTGAGATTAAGCCCATTTTAAGTAGCCGCTGAGTGCCGTCATCATTTCAGCACGTCTCAGCTTAGGGTTGGAGGTGGTTTTGTGAGCAAGCTCGGTGAGACTGAACGTCTGCCCTAGATCATTCTGGAGTCGTGTTTCTTCAAGGTAGGTACGCGACTGATCGCAGCGGATGCGCTGCTGGTGTGTGCTGCTCGAGTCCATATAGGCATCTCGAGCTTTGTGAACTTGCCCGCAAGCTCGTCTAATCTGGGCATGCGCCTCATGTAGTCGACGCTAGATCCGGCGGCGCCACCATCTTATGTTTGTGATCCTCTCAAGATCCCGATGAGAGAGTGTTACGGCAACTTGTTGTGTGTTCAGAAATTTGAGGCAAAGCGCCAATCTAGTATCGACGGATGCTATGTCGTGAGACTTTGCTTCGCAGCCATTGGCGAGATACTGGCTGTACTGTTCAATGGCGTCTGCGTCAGCGCCGGAGAGGTTGAGAATGCCGAAATGAAGGTATCGATCGAGGCTGGCTAAATGTTTGTCGGCATAGTCTTCATTGACGACCAGGCTATCGAGTTCGTGATATTTACTTAAACGATATCGAAATTCTTCATGCGAATCGAACAGCTGATAGCGGAATCTGAGCCGGTAATTAGCTGATTCAGGGCCGTAATCTTGTGTCGTATTTGTGTCTTTCTGGAGCCCGCTCAGGACTACCAGGGACTACTTGGTTGGATATTTGGTATTGCTCGTGGCCCTTTAAAGATGTGGGCTGGAGTAGTCTGGAGTGGTCTCCAGACGATACCGAAATGGTGGAGGCGGCGGGAATTGAACCCGCGTCCGTCAGTACTCTGCCTTCGGCTCTACATGCTTAGTTCGTTTACTGTTTAACCTTTCACTGGCCCAGCGAACAGGGATTAAAAGGCGAGCTTACTTTAGTTTTAGCTGTATCGGCCATAAGCGGGGCTTGGCAGCGATCCCATGAGACGCGCACTCGGTTTGAATACATGGGCACATCCGCCCCGAGTCAAGCTTGGCCTAAATTAAAAAGTAAACTTTTTTATTTAAGCGGCTAATGCGTAGTTTTCATCGTTAGCAACTATAAAAGTTACAGTGATTGATTTACGAGAGTCACTACCCTCTCGGCATGCACCTTGGGTTTCGTTACCAGCGTCGAATCCAGATCGCCCCCAGTTTGAAACTTCAAATGTTTTTCTCTGGCCAGCCGTGGCCAAGCAGCCATCTTACAGTACTGTGGGTGGGGATGTCTGTCGGTTGTTCAAGTAAATTGATGTTGGTTAGTAAGCGCGAACACGCTTTTATGCGTTATGGGCCTTCATGATTCGCGATTTGTCACGCGCCCAGTCCCTATCCTTCTCACTGGCGCGCTTGTCATGTTCCTTCTTACCTGTCGCAAGGGCGACTTCAAGCTTCACCCGGTGGCCCTTCCAATACATAGCGACGGCGACGCAGGTCTGGCCTTTTTGATGTGTGCCCGTTGCCAGGCGAGCCAGTTCGCGCTTGTGCAGCAAAAGCTTGCGGCTGCGCATGGGCTCAGCCACGACGTGGGTCGAGGCGGTTTGCAGGGGTGTGATATTGCAGGCTAACAGGAACGCTTCACCATCTTTCAGGAACACATAGGTGTCCGTCAGCTGAACTTTGCCAGCACGGATTGATTTCATTTCCCATCCGGTTAATACCAGGCCTGCCTCAAAACGCTCGTGCAGCTGATAGTCAAACTTAGCGCGTTTGTTGACAGATATATTACCGGGGGATTGTTTGGGTTTTCTGGCGGCCATAATGCTCTCTGCTAGGGCCCGTTATTATAGGCAGACCGCATCGAATGTACAGAACTGGAGGAGCGGAGGTCTTGTTTGTTCCTCATGTGGCCGTGCGGTGAGTGCAGACAGCGGTTGAGGCCCGCCGCTAAATGGCTGACAATGCGGCGGTAGTTAAATACTAATAACAAATAACGAGTAGGTGATGGGTATGGCGTTAGGCTCTGAGTCAGTGCATGGCATGTGGTCCTCCCGGTTGATGTTTGTGCTGGCGGCAGCGGGCTCCGCGGTAGGCCTGGGCAACATCTGGCGCTTCCCCTATGTGGCGGGTGAGAACGGTGGTGGCGCCTTTGTCTTGGTTTACCTGGGCTGTATCTTCCTGATTGGTGTGCCGATTATGACTGCCGAGATTCTGCTGGGGCGCGCGGGTCGACAAAGTCCCATCAATGCGATGCGTGATCTGGTGTCCCACTCCAACGCCAGCCCTTTATGGCAAGTGATAGGCTGGATGGGTGCGCTGGCGGGGTTTATGATTCTTTCGTTCTACGCCGTGATTGCAGGCTGGGCCATGTCCTACCTGTTCCAGATGGGGTCAGGCACCTTCACCGGCACCGATGCTGTGTATGCCGCAGCAGCCTTCAATGAGCTGACAGGTGACGTGGTGAGTGTGGTCGGCTGGCATACGGTGTTTATGTTAATGACGATAGGGATTGCCGCCCGGGGCGTGGGTGCAGGTCTTGAAGCGACCGTAAAAATTTTGATGCCGGCGCTGTTCTTCTTATTGATTGTGCTGGTAATTTATTCAGCGGTGACATCGGGTCGGTTCGTTGATGGTTTGTCGTTTCTGTTTTCCTTCAATATCGAGAAGCTCACCTGGGACGGTGTGCTGATGGCGATGGGGCAGGCTTTCTTCACGTTAAGCCTCGGCATGGGCGCGATCATGGCGTATGGCGCTTATATCCCGAAAGATGTCTCCATCATTAGTACCGCCACAACCATAGCCCTGCTGGATACCTCAGTAGCGCTGATGTCAGGCCTGGTGATCTTTCCGCTGGTGTTTGCCAACGGTCTAGAGAGTAGCGCGGGCCCCGGGCTGATGTTTGTAACCTTACCGCTCGCGTTTGGGCAGATGACGGGTGGGGCATTTTTCGGCGCGATCTTCTTTTTGCTTGTGACTTTCGCGGCCATCACATCGTCGATCTCATTGTTAGAACCGGCAATCGCCTGGTTGATCGAGCGGCTCAAGACGACGCGAGTCAAGGCGGCCTTGATCGTTGGTGGTGTGGCATGGTTCATCGGCCTGGGCAGTGCATTTTCGTTCAATATCTGGTCCGATGTGTATTTTGTAAACGAGATGACCTTCTTCGATTTGATGGATTACGTCTCGAATAATATCTTGCTACCTTTAGGCGGGGTGTTCATCGCGCTGTTTGCTGGCTGGGCTATTGACCAGGAGGTTACGCGTGATCAACTGTCGTCATCATCACCGCTGATGTATAACGCCTGGCGATTTGTGACGCGCTTTATTGCCCCGGCTGCGGTTTTTTCTGTGTTTTTACTGGCGTTTTTCTAAGACGGATGCGCACTGTTAACCGGTCTGCTTTGGTGCCTCATTCACCCCGGCAGATGTATGACATCATTAATGACGTGGTGAGCTACCCGCAGTTCCTACCCTGGTGCGTGGGCAGTCACGTTGTGGCGTCCTCGGACGACCAACTGGTCGCTCGGCTAGACTTGGCTTTGGGGGGGCTGTCCCAAAGTTTCACGACCAGAAACCAGTTATCACCACCCCACGGTATGAAGCTGGAATTGGTCGATGGTCCTTTTTCCATGTTGGCGGGTCGATGGTCGCTTCTGCCATTGGGTGATGAGGGCTGTAAAGTGAGCATGCAGTTACGGTTTGAGTTCAATAGTTTGTTGGTTAATGCGGCGCTGGGGCGGGTCTTTACGAACGCTACTGATCAGATGGTAGACGCGTTTTGTCGCCGCGCCGATACGCTCCACGGGAACTAGACCCATGAACACAAGTGATGCTGTTGTTACTATTGCTGTGACGGTGGTTTATGTATCGCCTACCACGCCCCATGTGGTGCCGCTTGAGTTGCCAGCGGGGGCGACCGTTGCGCTGGCGGTGCAGCAATCAGGCATTCTGGCGCTAGAGTCGGGCTTGAGTGCTGACGATCTGCAGGTAGGTATATACAGCCGCGTAGTGCCTTTGACGACCGTGCTCGCTGACGCAGATCGGGTAGAGATCTATCGGCAGCTGCTATTTGACCCGAAAGAGGTTCGCAGGCGGCGTGCTCAGCAGCGAGCTAAAGGGCCCGCTAAGACGTGACGTTATCTTCGGTTGCCACTTCAGTGGGCTTAAAGTCGCCGTTGAAGTAGCTCAGTCGCTCTTCGATAAAGTGTACATGTAGTTCGCGAGTCACCCGGTCAGCGTCGCCTACTTGAATGGTGTAGATATAATCCCAGCGGTCGTCGTTTAGGTGGTCATCAATCACAGGGTTGCCAAGCACAAAGCGCACCTGGCTTTTACTCATGCCGGGCTTGAGCTTGTCGATCATGGTTTGGCTGATGACGTTGCCTTGTTGAATGTTAATGCGGTACACGCCAGGGAAGTGAAACGTTGAACAGCCGACGACGCTGCTAAGGGCGAGGATCGCTAGGGCACTGCTGAATAGACGAGTAATCAATGTGGTTCTTCCAATTATTGACAAAATCCGGATACTAGGCCGCTAGTCTATCCCGCAATGAAGCGCTTCACCATGCCTGCAGAATCTCAAGACCTTAAAAATGCGGGTCTGAAAATCACACTCCCGCGCATCAAGATCCTCGAAATCCTCGAAAGCTCGAAGGTTCACCACCTGAGCGCCGAGGATGTTTATAAGCATCTGCTGCAAAATGATGAAGAAATCGGTCTGGCGACAGTTTATCGCGTTCTGACTCAATTTGAAGATGCGGGTCTGGTCATTCGGCATCATTTTGAGGGTGGTCACTCGGTATTTGAGCTTTCTTCTGAAGATCATCACGATCATCTGGTCTGTGTTAAGTGTGGTCGGGTTGAAGAGTTCCATGATGAAGAAATCGAGCGCCGGCAGAGGAACATTGCCGTTGAGCGTGGTTTTGAGTTAACCGATCATAATCTCAATCTCTACGGGCTGTGCCCTGCTTGTAAATAGCGTCTTTAGATAGCGTCCGTCAGCGCTCTACTGTTTGTTTTTTGCACCTGTCTTTTTCGGCTCGCTCTCGCTTACGTTCTTCGTCACAACCTGTGCCGCCTGATACATCGCTCTAGCATGCTCCAGTGACTCGGTGGTGAGCGCCACACCGCCCAGCATACGTGCAATTTCCTTAATTTTTTCTTCGTCTGGAAGGGTCGTAATACGGGTTCGGGCTTGCTTGCTGTCATTCGACTTGGTGACTTGGTAATGCTGATGACCTTGGGACGCCACCTGTGGCAGATGCGTGACACAGATGATTTGGGCGCTATTTCCAAGGCGCCGCAGCAGGCTGCCAACCACCTCGGCGATAGCACCGCCGATACCCACATCCACCTCATCAAACACCAAGCTTGGTACTTTTGACGTGTCAGCAGTCACCACCTGTATGGCCAGACTAATGCGCGATAACTCGCCGCCAGAGGCGACCTTGTTGAGTGCCTTGGGGCTTTGCCCTGGATTGGTGCTGATCAGGAACTCTACGTCTTCGAGTCCGCCGGGCGCGATGGCATCAGCAGCCAAGGAGGTCAGGCTAACCTTGAAGACGGCGCCACGCATGCCTAGGTTGGCGAGTTGTTCGCTGACCTGCTTTTCCAGCTGGCGGGCGGCCTTCTCACGTGCCTTGCTCAGTTTTTCAGCGTTTAAACGGTAGCTCGCCTGCAATTCTCGAGCGGCTGTATCCAGGCTATCAATTTCCACATCGATATTCTCCAAGCTGGCCATTTCAGCTTGAATACGAGTCAACAATTCTGATATCTCGGTGGGTTTGATGTGATGCTTGCGTGCAACCTCATAGATGCTGCTAAGGCGCGCCTCGACGTCGGTGAGGCGCTGCGGGTTTGGCTCAACGCTGTCGACAAAACGTTGCAGGTCGGCGACGGCCTCCTCGAGTTGAATCATGCTGCTGCCGAATAGCTCTGTGACGGGTGCGAGGGTTTCCAGCTGTACCGATCGTAGTAGTTGCAGTGCATGACCGAGTTGCGTCAGCACATTGGCGTCATCATTGAGGCTGCATATCTCTAGGGCCGCTGAGCAGTTGTGCAAGATGTCATCGACGTGGCTAAGCCGCTTTTGCTCTTCTTCCAAGCCTAGGTGTTCGCCTGGCTCAATGGCTAACAGTTCCAGTTCTTCGGTTTGATAGGCGAGGAGTTGTAAGCGCGCGGTTTGCTCGGCGTTGCTGGCGCGCAGGGTGTCGAGGCGGCGGCGTGCCTGCTGGAAATCAATGCTCAATACCTGTACTTGCAGAGCGGCGGGTAGCACGTTGCCGTATTCATCCAGCAGACGTCGGTGGGTATCTTTTTTCAGCAACGATTGATGTTCATGTTGAGAGTGGATATCGAGCAGCATCTCTCCTAGGATTTTCAGGTCAGCGACATTGCTTGGCGCGCCATTGATAAATCCGCGAGAGCGGCCATCGGCGCCGAGAGAGCGACGTAAGATGCATTCGCCGGCATCATCGCCTGGCAGCTCACGTCCTGCCAGCCACTCACTGGCTGCTGGGTTGTCGGTTATATCGAAGGTGGCGTGGATCTCAGCCCGCCGCGCGGCATTGCCAATCAGCCCCGTGTCAGCGCGATCACCTAGGGTTAGGCCCAGGGCGTCGAGGATAATGGATTTGCCAGCACCGGTCTCCCCGGTAACCACGGTCATACCGGCGGCAAATTCCAGTTCAAGTTTGTCTACCAGGGCGAAGTTCTGAACCGTCAAATGAGTAAGCATGAATGTACACGGGACCTGAGATAAGTGAGCCAATGAGAGGTCAAATACTACCCTGAATTGTTGTCCT
>JBLHRT010000014.1:0-19900 GCA_047626255.1 Candidatus Azotimanducaceae bacterium | reverse complement strand
CCTGCTCGCTCACCCTGGCAATAAGACGATCGCTTTGCGGGGTAAAATGCAGCACACCCGAAAAGCCAAACAAAAACTGCGCGCTAGCAATCAACTGCTCATTAAACGCCAACAGCCCAGGCTGCCGAGTAAAAGCCCGATAGAGCGCGTTACCAATACCGGCTTGGTTAGCAAGTTGCTGAAGGTGACCAGGCGCTGACGTGTCAGCTGATATCGCGTTAAATCGCTTCACTGGCGCCATGATCGGACTCGCCGCAAACTGCGCCATGATCTCGTCATGAGCCAGCAGGGCGTCGCGTAGCACGGCCCTCAATGTCGTTGTTGGCAAACCCAGTAGCACTAAGGATGCTGACACGGTCTCTGCTGAAACAGCCTCTTGTGAAACAACCTCGACGGATACCGCTCTAGAAGACGATCCACCCGTATATTGGGCAAGGTCAGCCAGCAATTTTTCGCTCAGGGCGAGAACTTTGACCAACAAACCGACATCCGCCAACTCTGCCACAGGTAAACGGAAAAATCTCAGAGCATCTGCCAGGGGCGGCACTAGGTTCCAGTCACGTGACAGGCTGGCAAGCTGCTCTGGGTTTACGGCCACGCCAGCCAACAAACCCATCAGCCGAGCATTTTCTGCCACGATAGCGCCCACGTTCTCTGCAATAGAGCCTTCAAGCCGACCAACAAGCCTTACGGCCAGTAAACTGCGCATCAGGCCGGATGAGTCTCCCGTAACCAAAGGTTGGCTACCGCTATCGACCAGCAGACGTCCATCAGAGGCGGATTGCGTAATAATAAGGGTTATGAGGGCACGGAGGCTCGCGGCGTTTATATGCTCGTGCCAACGCCCAAGAGCAACCAGAGGTTTCGGCTGATAGCCCAGCACAGCAGCAAAAACGGCTGGGTCCGACTCGATCGCTGCAACCATTATCGCTTTGTCTGTGCACGCATCAATAGCCAGTTGGAGCAGATATCGCGAGGTCTGCTGCGCCGCAGGAAATTGTGCACCCGACGGCGACTGATATTTATTCAACAATTGACCCTCCATCCGGCGAGTCTAATTGGATCATTTTTTAAAAACAACAAGTTAGCGACTATACCTGACAAATAAAATAAAGGAACTGCTCACATCGTGAACAACGCTGTAGACCTTGTCTCCAGGCCGACCCAAGGACTACCATGCAATAACTGACATACCGAACCTAACATGAAGTCTTTTAACTGCCAACTGTGTAGCCAGCCCATCTACTTCGAGAACAGCCTGTGCCTGAGCTGTGGTTCCTGTCTGGGCTATGTTTCAGACGAGCACAACCTGATAACACTCACTCTGAAGGCCGATGGCTATCTGCATCCTGTCACTAACAATCCACGTCAGAGCCGCTATCAGCTCTGCAAGAACGGTAGTGACTGGCAAGGTTGTAACTGGCTGGTGCCCAGCAATAGTGACGACGTTTACTGCCGCTCCTGTCGCCTGAACGACATTATCCCAGACTTGTCCGTGAAAGCTAATGTGCCTCTGTGGATCAAGCTCGAGGCGGGCAAACGGCGCCTGCTCTACAGTTTATTTCGACTCGGGCTACCCGTCACCTCCAAGCAGGAGAACCCGCTTCAAGGCATGGCATTTCGGTTCCTAAAAGATATTAACGCCAGCTTTCGTGAAGACGAAATGGTCCTCACGGGGCACTCCAACGGCATTATCACCGTTAATCTGGCGGAGGCAGATGATGTTGAGCGCGAGAAGCGTCGCCTCAATCTCAACGAAGTCTATCGCACAGTACTTGGACACTTTCGTCACGAGAGTGGTCATCACTACTGGCAGCTATTGATCGCCAACTCATCTAACCTTGAGGCCTTCCGCGCGTTATTTGGTGATGAGCGCCTTGACTATGATCGCGCCATCAATCGACACTATCGCCACGGACCAATATTGGATTGGGAAGCCCACTACATCAGTGCTTACGCCAGCGCCCACCCGATGGAAGACTGGGCGGAAACCTGGGCTCACTTCATTACCATCGTCGACTCATTGGAAACTGCCAACGAATTCGGCGTGGTCATCGCCGGTAATCTCACCCGCCAACTGTTTGCTCCCGTAGATAGCTACTGGGCCGCCACTTTTGATGAGCTTCTGGAACAATGGTTGCCGCTGACGTATGCCGCCAACAGTATCAACCGCAGCAGCGGTTATGGTGATCTGTATCCCTTTGTATTGTCAAAACCCGCTATCGCCAAACTTCGATTTGTTCAGCAAATAGTCCGCAATGCTCGCTTTGCCTATCAGCCAGCATCATCAATCTCTTAAGCTAGGCGTCATCGACATGGAGCGACACAATGGTTGGCCCTAGCCACCTTATCAAGAAGACAGCCCTAGCATCCTTGCTTACGTCCGTAGGGCTCGCCATAGCCAGCAGTGTATTCGCCGCCAGCTCAGCCGACATGCGAGCCAGCACGTCGCTCGTCAGTTCAGTCGAGACTCCAACCGACACGCCCGTACTTGAAGCACAAATCAACGATTTGCTCGATGGCTTTCATCACGCTGCTGCCACCGCTGATGGAACCGACTATTTTGATCGCTTCGCACCCGACGGCATTTTTATGGGAACCGATGCATCTGAACGCTGGAACGTTGCTGAATTCAGGGCCTACGCGAAGCATAGCTTCGCCCAAGGGCGCGGCTGGACTTACCGCAAGTTGGAGCGACATATCATGCTAGATGCCACCGGCCAAGTTGGCTGGTTTGACGAGATATTAGTCAACGATTCTCTTGGCCGCTGCCGCGGCACGGGCATTGTCACCCGCCACAACAACGGCTGGAAGTTGAATCACTACAGCCTGACACTGCTGATCCCGAACAGCGTTGCCGATGAGGTGGGAGCCCTGACCCAATCGGTCGATCGTAAGGCCGCGCAAAGTGAGCATGTCCAAAGCGAGACTGCTCAAAGTCAAGCTGACCAATATCGAGCAGAGGGACAACAACAAGAGTGAGTAGACGCTTTGATAACAGCCGTGAGCGGGCTTTAACAACAACTATGAAGAGCCAATGAAATCCCGATCCAACAAAAAGTCTGCGGGCATCAAGCCTACGTGTCCCTGCGGCGCGCTAGCTACATTCGAGTTGTGCTGCGGCCCAAGGCTTGACAGTCGGCAACCCGCAGATACTGCCGAGGCACTGATGCGCTCACGATATACCGCGTTCACCTTAGAAAATGCGCCCTACCTGCTAGCATCCTGGCATCCCGACACCCGGCCGAAAGAGATGACCTTTGACGCGACTCAGCGCTGGCTCGGGTTAACAATTCTGGCGCGCGACAAGGGCACACAGCAAGACGCCACGGGTATGGTGGAGTTCGTCGCGCGCTACAAGGTCAACGGCAAAGCTCACAAACTGCACGAACTGAGCCGCTTTGGCCGTGTGGATAATCATTGGGTCTATATTGACGGGGCTATTGATGAAGCTCTGACCGATGACAATGTCCAGCAACCCATGATTTAATATCGGGTAGACACTTGGCCAATGCCACACCAACATCTAACCAGCACCCAACCAACACCCAACCAACCACGACCCAGCCGCCCTATCAGCCGCCCTATCAGCCGATTGTTTTGGAGTTAACCATTTGATGCATGTCAGCGACGCAATAGCAGCAAGAAAATCGATACGAGCTTTTCTCGACACCCCTGTCAGCAAGCCCCTGCTTGAACAACTTCTGTTGGGCGCCGCGCGCGCACCCTCCGGCGGCAATGTTCAGCCCTGGCGCATTTACGTGGTTAATGGCCCAGCCATGGCCCGTTTTCACGAGCACCTCAACGCACCGGCTGGTAATGAGTCGCCCGCTTACGAAATTTATCCCCAAGGACTCACCGAGCCTTATCGATCTTCACGTTTTAAGGTTGGCGAAGACATGTATCAATTGCTGGGCATTTCCCGTGACGACAGACCCGCACGAATTCGTCGATTGATGGAGAACTACACGTTTTTTGGTGCACCCGCCGCTATTTTTTGCTTTATTGATAAGCAAATGGGCCCACCCCAGTGGTCTGACCTTGGCATGTTCCTGCAGTCTTTCATGCTGCTAGCGACCGAAGCCGGCCTCGGCACCTGTGCCCAGGAAGCCTGGGCGACCAAGGCGGAAACCGTTGCCCGCTTTGTTCAGTCACCTGCTGAACAAATGCTATTCTGTGGCGTGGCAATTGGTTATACGGATGAACAAGCGGCCGTCAATAGTCTGGTATCTGACAGGGAACCGCTGGCTAACTTCACGACCTTCCTTGATTGAGAGTAGCCTGGTCGTTGATACGGCCCACCACCCAAGGCACCACTGGAGCAGATGGCGGCCGTCCACGGGCAGGTCTGCTGATTGATTTGTCGTGACTGGATTGGCAGTGCCACAGACTGCATCAATATGTTTTAATCAGACTGCATCTAAATATTCGGATGCAGTTCGCCGGCGACCCAAACAAGAAAAACAACATGCTGATAAAAGCAGTCTCGCAGGAGCTCCAAAGTTATGACCGACGCCCCCACTCCAGACAACGCACCTGACACCACAGAGCCCGCGGTCGCTAGCCCCAGAACACTGTACTCCAAGTCGTATACCCATTATGTACTCGGCATACTGATGGTGGTTTACATCTTCAATTTCGTCGACCGGCAGATCCTCGCAATCCTCGCACAGTCCATCAAAGTCGACCTGGGTTTGTCTGATACGGAGATTGGTGCCCTTAGCGGTATAGCGTTTGGTATTTTCTATGCCACCCTAGGCATTCCTATTGCCCGACTCGCAGATAAGTATTCACGGGTCAACATCATCACGGCATCTTTGAGTGTCTGGAGCGTGATGACCGCCTTGTCAGGCTTGGCTGGAAATTTTTGGCACCTGTTGGCGGCCCGGATCGGTGTCGGCATTGGCGAGGCGGGCGGCAGTCCACCCTCCCACTCACTACTGGCAGACTATTTTCCACCCAATGAACGCGCCAGCGCCTTAGGCATCTATGCGCTAGGTATTCCCGTCGGGATATTATTTGGCAATCTAGCAGGGGGTTGGATTGACCAATTCTTTGGCTGGCGCAATGCGTTCCTGCTGGTCGGAATCCCTGGCATTATCCTCGCCATTGTTCTTAAGTTGACTGTCAGAGAGCCACCGCGCGGGCATTCAGAGGGTCGCGTTTTCGAACCAAAACCCATCCCATTCAGAGAGGTCCTACGCACCATGTGGGCCTTTAAATCCTTTCGGCAGATCTCTCTGGGCGCTGGCACTCAGGCCTTCGTAGGCTATGGCACCATCGCCTGGCTACCGTCGTACCTGATTCGAGCGCACGATATGACCACCGGCCAGGTGGGTACTGCCCTGGGTTTAATCATCGGTATCGCTGGCGGCATTGGCACACTAAGCGGTGGCTTTCTCGCAGACAAACTGGGCGCCAAGAATCCCAGCTGGTACATGTGGATTCCCGCCTTCGGCTTTCTGATTGCAGTGCCCTTCTGTATCGGCGTGTTTACTCTGGATAATCTCTACGTGATTCTGGCTCTATATTCAGTCCCGGCATTGCTCAGTAATCTCTATACCGGCCCAACATTCGGCATGACCCAGTCCCTCGCCCCTCTGGCCATGCGCGCCGCGGCCTCAGCCTTGTTGTTGTTCATTATCAATATCATCGGCCTGGTGTTTGGGCCCACCACTGTGGGTATTCTCAGTGACCTATTTCAGTCAGTGTGGCAAATGAATGATGTCGAGTCTCTGCAAACAGCCCTGCTGATCTGCAGCTTTGTGTATCTGATCTCGTTCGTGAACTACTATCTGGCGGGCAAACACCTACCCGCTGATCTGGCGCGGGCACAGGCGGCTCATTAGGGTTACGCTAAGGCGCTATAGATTAAGACACAGGAGATTGAGTACTTATGGAACACGTTGAACTCGAAGACCCCGTTTGTATGAGTCTCGAAATGGCTGGTGAGATGGCCGGTGATATATCACCGGCCATCTACCAAAACTACTTTGCGCGCTGCCCGGGCTCGGAGGCGTTGATGGCCCATATCGACGAGTTAGTGAGAGGCAAGATGCTTGAGGAGGTCTTTCGCCTGTTAATGCTCGACGACTATAACAATGAATCTGGCTATCTGAACTTTGAGATGAAAAACCATCGCCTCGCCTACAGTGTTGAGGCGCCGATGTATGGCAATCTGCTTGCTGCGATCAAAGAGACCGTCAAATCAAGCCTCGGTGATGCCTGGACACAAGGCTTTGAGCAAGCCTGGCAACAGCGACTGGAGAGTTTACTCGGCGAGATAGACAGCCGGTTGTAGCTGGAGGAATGCTGCATGGCGCTTGGATAGCAGTTAGATGACCGTTATATAACTGCTCTATAACTGTTTGCCTAGGTATCCGCATCCAAGGATATCTCTAACATCGCGCGCTGGTGATAGCGACCCGATAGGCGTGACAAAACATTGGTTAGCCTAATCTGCCAGCCATACTTCTTGATGAACTCTGCATAGACCCGACGAACCAGTGCCGGCTCAGTGACGATGCGCACCTGCCCTGCCAACCACTCACTGCTGACATTGCCACTGAAATTACATGCTGCGATCTTAACCCGCGGGTTATTGCGAAGTCTTTTGACCTTCCCTGCCCGTGACTCTGAGAACACATAGTGACGCGTGTCCAAGGTTGCCACCCAGACAGGCGTAGCGACGCCCACACCGGTTTTTCGATAGGTTTCGAGACACACGTAAGATGTTGTGGCTGGATCAAAACTGGGCATGGTGAACTATCCTCATCGACATGTCGCTATTCTACACCCGCCCACCCTATATCAGGGTGGGCATTAGCGCGAAACACATGATGGCACCAGACACACATTTCGTCACTGGGTACGTCGCAAGGCAATATCACGCAGCTAACAGCGGCGTCCTTTTTCACCCGTCGCACCTACCCGTTATTGCCCAGTAGCCTTGTTACTGACCCGTGATAATACGCTCAGCATTTTTAGCCACAGTGCCGACGCCGATGCCTTTCACCGCGGCGAGCTCTTCCGCCAAGTAAAAAGGACCGTGCTCCTGACGATAGGCGATAATCGCCATAGCTTTTTGTAAACCTACGCCGTCGAGCATCGACGCGAGGGTTTCCGCATCCGCCACATTGATATTGACGGTCGGTGGCGCTTCAGCCACAACCATTTTGTTAGTCGTCGCCTCGGCCCGGGCAGGCGAGCCTGCCAAGACATACATACAGGCAACCACCAACATAACGCCGGTTTTAATCTGCCAGATTTTAGTCCGCATAATGTTCTCCTTTGAATGAGATAGCTTTGCTGTTGTCACGCAACCGCATCTTATTCACTAGAGATACACAACACTGACAGACAAGTCGCCTATCCCGCACAGGACATTAGTGTTGGCGGTCGGCGGTGATGGCTGTCGTTTGTAAGCCATGATCTAACAAATAGGTCTAACAAATAGGTCTAGCAAAAAAGTCGAGTAAAGAGACCTGCGTTACTCTCCCTCAAGCCCAAAGATAGCAGCAATGGTGCCCCACTGCTTGCAAACAGGACAATGCCAGTGCAAATGCTTGCCGTCGAAACCGCACTCCTGGCAGCGATACGCTGGCTTGTCGGCCACCAACGCCTCGGTAAAGCTGCGTAAGATAGACAGATTTTGTCGAGCGACGCCGCTTGCATTGTCGATATGCAGGTCAATCAACTGCGACAGCCCGCGAATGGTGGGATTTTCTTTCAGGTGGTTTGCAATGAATTTCGCCATGGCCTCGTCACCCTGTGATGCCCTGATGCTGCTCGCCAACACTAGCACGATAGATATGGACGGCGACAGCGCCAGACATTCCCGCAAATAAGCCTGCACGTGCGCCTCGCTCGCACCACCCTGCTGCGTCGCCTGCTGCAGCATATCCAGCGACTCGGCGACATAGGCCTGATCTTGATCTTTGATCCGTAGCAACGCACGCACTGCTTGGTCGTAGCGCTGCTCTCGAATTTCCAGACTAGCGAGTAACAGGCTGGTACGCACATTACGCGAGTCATGCCCGATACCTTCACGCAACGCCTGTCGTGCCCCCTCGCTGTCCTGCGCCGCTAAGCACGCCACGGCTATCTCGCAATAATAGTGCGATATAGCCCCTTCATATTTATCAGCATCGTTACCGACGGCTAACCGTTGTCCCACGTCAATTGCTTTGTGCCAGTCCTTTTCTCGCTCGTAGATCTCGACAATCAGCTTCAGGCTTTCCTGGCCAACATGACCTGAGTGCTGGGTCAGATCTAATAGCAATGATTCGGCCCGATCCAACAGACCCGCTAGCAAATAGTCACGCGCCAACTCCAACTGAACATGGAGCATCACCTCTGGCTCAAACAAGGGATGAGCCAGTATGTTTTCATGGATAACGACGGCTTTCTCGACCTCTCCACGTCTTCGTAACAAGGCGCCTAAGGCGAGATGAGTGTCAAGCGTGTCCGGGTTGACCTCAAGATCTTCAATAAAACGGGGCACGGCACGATCAGGCTCTTCGCTCAGCAAGTAGTTTAGCCCAGCATAACGATGAGGCCGCTCACTCGCCGCCGAACCAAGCCGTTCGCGCCGACCCAACCACCAGCCACTGCCGATAGCTGCAACAATCAATAGATAGAGGGGCCAGTTGTCCATAGATTCCAATGCGTCATCGATGTGAGCGAATAATGGTTAGCAATCGGGTTAACCAGTAATAGTTAGCGATTAACTGTCAGAACTTGATCGGTGCCGGTTGAAACTGAGACCAGACTATTGGCTTCGCAGGCGGGCAAAACCGACGCGGCATTGGCCTTATCAAGCGCAACAAGTGATTGCTCGGCACTGTGACGTACGTTCCTGACTTGTAATTTAAGACGGGTCGTCGTCACCAGATTCAGTGACATACTGAAAACCGCACCAAGCACAAAAGCACCGATAACCCACCAGGACAAAGCAGCTTCCGGGGATTGGTAGCCCAAGAAAGACAGCGCCACCAATTGGCTGTTGTCTGTTGCTAACAGCAACACAACGACAAACACCAGAAGTAGCAGCAGTCGTAGAGACCACTTTTTAATCAATGCCATGTAAAACCCCAAAACGCTTATCAACACTTAGCTCCTCGATCAATTTTGCACGGCGTTGCAGGAAACGGCAACCATAATAAGCTATCGATAAGCGTCAGTTGATCAAACTCAAGGGCTAATTGTAGCGTCAGGCAGGCCTAAGCCCGATAACAGAAAGCCCCACAACGAACACCCACACAGTATCGACAAGCCATCTCACAGAGAAAATGCCTATATGAACGATCAGTGGAACGAACGGTGGAGCGAACGGTGGAACGAGGATGGGAAAACAGGAGGGTCAATCAAGACCAGGGACTTTTAACCCCGTAATGGCACTGACATTAACAACCGCTGTTGATAACTTGCCTTCAATAAACGTTCAAGAGCCAGCTTTCAATGGCCAGCTTTCAATGGCCAGCTTTCGCGGCTATTACCTGGTTCTCTCGTTCGAGACCAAGGTTGACGCGATCTTTAAGCTCTTTACCGGGCTTGAAATGGGGCACGTATTTACCCGACAGTTCAACCTTTTCACCGGTTTTAGGATTGCGACCAAGCCGGGGCGGCCGATAATGAAGAGAGAAGCTGCCGAAGCCACGAATTTCAATTCGCTCACCCCCGGCCAGCGCCGCTGCCATCTGATCCAGCATCATCTTAACCGCCAATTCAACATCTTTGGCGGACAGCTGATGCTGAACCGAGGCTATCTTCTCTATCAGTTCCGACTTGGTCATCCTTCGTACTATCCTTACCTACTCTAACTAGTCGGAAGAACCTAGATCCATTTGCTGCTTGATCAGGTCACCCAGAGTAGTCGGACTAACTTCGTTGTCTTTCTCACGATGCTCTTTCACAGCCAGCTCTTCATCGGCCATGTCCTTAGCTTTGACAGAGACGCCGAGGATGCGGTTCTTGCGATCCACACTAATGATCTTCACCTCGATATCTTCACCGACGGTCAGAGCGTTACGCGCATCTTCAACGCGGTCCTGACTGATCTCGGACGCCTTGAGGATACCGTCGACTTCTTCAGCGAGCTCAATAATGGCTTGCTTGACATCGACTTCCTTGACCTTGCCCATAACAATATGACCGCGCTCGTTGACCGCGACATAGTTGGTGAATGGATCTTCTTCCAACTGCTTGAGACCTAAGGAAATACGCTCACGTTCCGCGTCGATAGACAGAATCACAGTCTCAATTTCATCACCCTTGGTGAAACGACGAACGGCTTGCTCGCCTGGCTCGTTCCAAGAGATGTCTGACAGGTGTACCAGTCCGTCGATGTTGCCTTCCAGACCAATAAAGATACCGAAGTCAGTGATGGACTTAATGTAACCCTTGATGTTGTCGCCTTTGAGATGCTGAACAGCGAACTGCTCCCAAGGATTGCCCTGGCACTGCTTGATACCTAAGCTGATACGACGACGTTCTTCGTCAATATCAAGAACCATAACCTCAACCTCATCACCTACCTGCACAACCTTGCTGGGGTGAATGTTGCGGTTAGTCCAATCCATTTCAGAAACGTGTACCAGACCTTCAACACCTTCTTCAAGCTCGGCAAAACAACCGTAGTCTGTCAGATTGGTGACCTTCGCATTGGTTCGCGTACCTTCTGGGTAGCGATTGGTGATCAAGACCCATGGATCTTCACCCAATTGCTTGAGACCTAAGGAAACACGATTACGCTCACGATCAAACTTGAGAACCTTGACGTTGATCTCGTCACCAACAGCAACAATTTCACTTGGGTGCTTGATACGCTTCCAAGCCATATCGGTGATGTGCAACAGACCATCTACGCCGCCCAGGTCAACAAATGCACCGTAGTCGGTGAGGTTCTTGACGATACCCTTAACTTCCTGGCCTTCTTGCAAGCTTTCGAGCAACTGCTCGCGCTCAGCACTGTTCTCTTCTTCGAGCACGGCACGACGTGATACAACCACGTTGTTGCGCTTCTGGTCGAGTTTAATGACCTTGAATTCCAGTTCCTTGCCTTCGAGATGTTCTGTTTCTCGCAGAGGCCGAACATCCACCAGTGATCCAGGGAGGAAGGCACGTACGTCGCGGATTTCAACGGTGAAACCACCTTTAACGCGACCACTAATAATACCCTTGATGACTTCTTGGTCTTCGTAAACCTTCTCGAGCATCATCCAGCTTTCAGCACGCTTGGCCTTCTCACGAGAGAGGCGCGTTTCGCCGAAGCCATCATCGACTGCTTCCATAGCAACCTGAACGGTATCGCCAACGGCGACTTCCAGATTACCGGCTTCGTCGAGAAACTGGATGCGGGGGATAACGCCTTCTGATTTCAGACCGGCGTGGACTGTTACCCATTCGCTGTCGATGTCGACTACCAGACCCGAAATAATCGAGCCGGATTGCATATCAATCGTTTGCATACTCTCTTCGAACAAGTCTGCAAAACTTTCTGTCATTTCTGTCATTTCACTCATGGATGTGTTTTCCCGAGCCCACTGGCTCATGTGCTACCGCCTTTCCCAAAGCTTCCGACTTCGGCGGGTCTAATCATCATTGGGGTCGATAACGAGAATTTCGGAAGGTTTCTTCGCTCCGACCCAGTTTACAAGCCACTACCCACATCGACTGATGAGGCAGGCGTGGCTTATTCTTGTTCACCACGACGCAGCGGCGCTGATGCGCAGGCGTCCAGTGGCGATTTGTTCTGGTTGAGTCGCTACGCGGCCCAACATTATTCGTTGCTTACCTGTCGACAGTAATCCGCGGCTATCAACGACTAAGCCCGGCATTGACACTGTTCAATATCGCCTCAAATACCGCTTCTAGGGACATGTCGGTGCTATCAACAATCACTGCATCGGCAGCCGGTTTCAACGGCGCCACGGCGCGATTCATATCTTGATCATCGCGCGCTTGTATGCTTAGAAAAAGGTCGTGAAGACTAACACCCATTCCCTTATCTTTCAACTGCTTATATCGCCTCTCAGCCCGCGCTTCGGCGCTCGCCGTGAGGTAGATCTTAACGACCGCATCGGTGAATACCACGGTCCCCATATCACGCCCGTCGGCCACTAGCCCCGGAGCTTGGGCAAAGGCCCGCTGGCGCCCGATTAAGGCGTCACGCACCGCCGGTACCTTAGCCACCTGAGAGGCATCCGTACCCGCCTGATCAGTACGAATCATGAGTGTTACATCCTGCCCTTCAAGGCGAACCTGAAGTGGCTCTTGCGCATCATCAGTAGGTGCAAAGACCACATCCAGCTCCGTCGCAATCTTGGACAGCCCCTCTGGGTCGTTAAAAGCAGTCTCATGTTGCCGAGCCGCAAGGCCCACTAGACGGTACAGGGCACCGCTATCAAGAATATGAAAACCCAAGTGCTGGGCCAGCCGATGAGTGATCGTGCCCTTGCCTGAACCACTGGGCCCATCGATGGTGATCACGGTGACCGCCTGGACCGGTTGGTTCATGGGTTGCGTCGCCTCTTCTGGCGTCCCTTGTGTCATCTATCATCTCCTGGCGTAGCCCGCTCGGCCCGCTCATTCAGCACCTTGGAAAAGTGGTCGCGAGCAAGCTTGGCGCGGCCGAACACTTCCGCCAACTCATCAACTCGGCCCAAAGCAATCATACTTCTGAGCTCAAGTAGCTCCTGCATATAGCGGTCAAGAATAGTCAATACCGGGCCGCGATTTGCTTGGTAAATGTCGCGCCACATCACAGGGTCTGAGGCGGCGATGCGGGAAAAGTCTCGTAGTCCCCCCGCCGCATAGTCAAATATTTCCAGTGAGTCGCCCTGCTGTGACAAGGTATCGATCAACGCGTAGGCGAGCAAATGGGGTAAATGGCTAGTCTGGGCAAGCACCTCATCATGATGCTCCGGGCTCATCTGCACAACCTCAGCACCCACTGTTTGCCAGAACACCGTCAGCTTCTCAACGGCATCGCCATCGGTCTCAGCAACGGGTGTCAAAATCACTTTATGATGCTGAAACAAATCACCATTAGCCGCGGCCACGCCATGTTGCTCAGAGCCGGCGATAGGGTGCCCGGGCACGACGCGCGATAGACTTTCGGGCAGATACTGGCGTGCGGCGGCAATGACAGGCGCCTTGACGCTACCCACGTCAGTGATGATGGCGGCTGGACTGACAAACTCAACTATCAATGGCAGCATCTGGCCGATGGCCAATACGGGCACGGCAATAATCACCAGATCGGCTCCGCTTACCGCCTGCTCCAGACTCTCTGCGGCCTCATCTATCAAACCCAGAGACAACCCTTTGGACAGCTCATCAGGTGACCTATCAAAGGCCGTCACTGAACCCGCCAAGCCCTGCATTCGCATAGCGGCAGCCACTGAACCACCGATCAAGCCCAGTCCCAGAACAGCCACTCGTTGGAATAAGGGCGCGCTCACAGAGACCCAGGTAGATAGCGAGCCAATTGATAGTCGCCGAGCAAACTACAAGCCTCCAAGAACCGTGGTCAACGCATCAATGAAACGTGTGTTTTCTTCGGGCAAGCCGACGGTGACGCGCAGATGATGAGGCATTTCATAGACACCAATAGGCCGCACAATCACACCCAGCTTGAGTAACGCCTCATAAATCGGCGCGGCATCCTGACCCATGTCGATGGTCAGGAAGTTACCCGCCGAGGGAATATAGCCTAGCCCCAGCGTCTCACAAGCAGACACCAAACGCTCCATTCCCTGCTTATTCGCTTCTACAGCAGCACGCACGTGCTCTTGATCACCCAATGCTGCCGAAGCCGCCACCAGCGACATGGCATTAATATTAAAAGGCTGACGGACACGATTAAGCAGGTCAGCGATCTCTGGCTGACTCACACTATAGCCAATACGCAGCGCTGCTAATCCATACACCTTGGAAAAGGTGCGGGTAACCACCAGATTGGGATAGCGTGCTAGCAGAGCAATACCATCAGGATAGTCAGGGTCATCCACATACTCACAATAGGCTTCATCAAGTACCACCAGGACATCCTTGGGGACCTTATCGAGAAACCGCAGCAAGTCCAACTCCTCTACCCAGGTGCCGGTAGGATTGTTTGGGTTGGCGATAAATATGATGCGCGTATTGGGCGTGATGGCCGCAGCGGTCGCGTCGAGATCCTGACCATAGTCTTTCGCTGGGATGACGACCAAATCTGCCCCTAGGGCACGTGTAATCAACGGATAGACAACGAAGGAGTGCTGCGACACGATGACTTCAAGACCTGGGCGTAGAAATACACGTGCTAGCAGTTCCAACAGTTCGTTGGAGCCGTTGCCGATAGTCAGCATCGCGGTATCCACGTTGAGAAAACCGCTGAGTTTTTGCTTGAGGTGATAGGCACTGCCATCGGGATAGCGCGCCAACTCCGGAATCACATCGGCCAGCGAATTGATGACAGCGGGACTAGGTCCCAGCGGATTTTCGTTACTTGCTAGCTTGATGACGTCAGTCAAACCCAATTCACGCTGCAATTCTTCTACCGGTTTGCCGGGTTGATAGGGTTGCAGTACGCGCACACCGGGATTGGCAAGTTCAAAAAAATCACAGGACATGATGAGCACTTCCTTGAAAGTTGATACGGCGGACTTTACACGACTGTCTTATAACGACGAACTTCAAACAGTGTTAATCGCCCGGGGATAAGACCCAAGCATCTTGATCTCCAGTGCATCACTGTCAATTTCACTGATCACCCGCATGACCATCTCGTCCTGCACGTGACCTTCAAAATCGATAAAAAATACGTAAGACCACATACCTGTTCGGGAAGGCCGCGTTTCAATCGATGTCAGCGATACGTCATGGCGATGGAATGGCTCCAGTAGTTTATACAGCGCACCCGGTTGATTATGGGTCGACACCATAATAGACGTTTTGTCCTTACCGCTGGGCCCTACCGCCTCACGACCAACAACGATGAAACGGGTCGTATTATCTGAATTATCTTCAATCTTCTTCGATAAGATCACCAGACCATACGTCTCAGCGGCAATTTCACCGGCGATGGCTGCTGCGCCAGGCTCTTGCAGAATTTGCCTGGCTGCCTCTGCATTACTGGTCGACGTGATGCGTGGCACATTGGGGTAATGGCCATCTAGCCAACGACGGCACTGGCCGAAGGTTTGCTGATGCGCATAAATTTTGGTGATTTTGGTTGGATCGGCCCCGGGCGCCATCATCAGGTGGTGATGAATACGCAACTCCACCTCACCACAAATACGCAAGGAGGAGCTAAGAAAGTTGTCGAGGGTGTGGCTGACGACGCCCTCGGTAGAGTTCTCTACAGGCACTACGCCATAGTGACTATTCTCGGCGGCGACTTCCCTAAAGACATCGTCGACAGTCACCATGGGCACACCGATGACGGCGTGACCGAACTGCTTCAGGGTAGCTAACTGGGTAAATGTACCTTCGGGACCGAGGTAGGCAACTTTTAGAGGCTCTTCTAACGCAAGACAAGCAGACATGATCTGCCGGTAAACCTGCATGACTTTCTCATCACTCAGAGGCCCCGGGTTCTTCTCCGCAATGTTGCGCAAGACCTGAGCTTCTCGCTCCGGACGATAGAAGATGGGCGCAACATCGCCGGAAGCTGCTTGCTTGACCTCAGCGACCGACAGAGCGCAACGAGCACGCTCATTCAACAGCGTCAGGATTTCATCATCTAGGCTGTCGATACGCTGGCGCAGTTGCTCGAGTTTTTCGTCAGAATCAGTCATAGTCAAACGCGCCAGGAAAAATCATTCATATGTTCGGTCTCGGGCCGCAGGTCACTAACCACTGATTGATTCCCGCGCCTTACTCAGGCGCATCTGGTGGCGCCGCGTGCCCAGAATCAGTCCCGTTATCAATCGCAGGATCGTTCTCAACTCGAGAATCGCTCTCAACGGAAGGGCTGTTCTCAGCAATGGAGTCATCACCCTCTTCCACCAGAACCTCGACGATGTCTGCCTCAGCAACACGCGCCAATCCAACCAATTTCTCATCCGTGGCCAGATTGATCAAACGTACGCCTTGGGTATTACGGCCTTGGGTGGAGACTTCATCACCACGAATTCTGACCAATGTGCCCTGATCGCTGATCAAGATCACCTCATCACCGCCATGAATCTGGATAGCACCCACCACAGGACCATTACGATCACTGACCTTGATACTGATCACGCCTTGACCACCACGGCCAATCACGGAGAATTCTTCGAGACTGGAGCGCTTGCCATAACCGCGCTCGCTGGAGATCAACAACTCAGCATCGGGCTGCGGAATGATCAATGAAATCAGCGCTTGGTCCTGCTTAAGCTTAATACCGCGTACGCCACGTGCCGTTCGACCCATGGCACGGACATCAGATTCCTTGAAGCGGATCGCCTTTCCACCACTGGTGAACAACATCACATCAGAGTCGCCCATAGTGAGCGCGACACCCACCAGAGTATTGGTATCTTCGAGTTCGATGGCGATCAGGCCAGAGGTTCGACGCCGAGAAAAATCCATTAGCGGTGTCTTCTTGACGGTACCATTGGCAGTCGCCATGAAAATAAACTGATCTTCTCTAAATTCCTTGATGGGCAACATAGCCGTGATTTTTTCATCTTCATCAAGAGGCAATAAGTTAACCATCGGTCGACCGCGGGCCGCACGGCTAGCGACGGGGATCTCAAACACACGCAGCCAATAGACCTTGCCGCGGTTGGTGAAGCACAAAATAGTATCGTGGGTACTGGCTACCATGATGTGTTCGATAAAATCTTCGTCTTTCACCGCACTGGCTGAACGTCCGCGACCACCGCGACGTTGTGCCTGATAATCAGTAATAGGCTGAGTTTTGGCGTAGCCCGAGTTGGACAGGGTGACGACCATTTCCTGCTCGGTGATTAGATCTTCCCTCGTCAGGTCTTCCTGGGAAGCCACAATTTCGGTCAAACGCTCATCACCGTATTCTTCGCGGATCAGCGTCAACTCTTCACGAATAATGTCCATCAGGCGTTCAGGGCTAGCAAGAATCACCAACAAATCAGCAATAGTACCGACAATCTCAGCGTACTCATTGAGCAGGCGATCTTGTTCAAGACCTGTTAATCGGTTCAGGCGCATCTCAAGGATCGAGTGAGCCTGCTCGGGTGAGAGGAAGTAATCGCCATTTTCTTTCAGACCATAGCGCGCATCAAGCTCTTCTGGGCGAGCGGCATCAGGGCCGGCTTTTTCCAGCATCTTCTGCACATTTTCTGATCGCCAAGGCGTCGCGATTAAGCGGTCTCTCGCCTCATTGGCATTCATTGAGGTCTTAATCATCTCGATCACAGGATCGATATTTGACAGCGCTACAGCCAGACCTTCCAGTACATGTCCACGCGCTCTTGCACGACGTAGCAGGTAGACCGTGCGCCGAGTAATCACTTCTCGGCGATGCAGAACAAACGCCACCAATATGTCTTTCAGGTTCAGTACACGTGGCTGGCCATCTACCAGCGCCACCATGTTAATACCGAAGACCGTCTGCAGTTGGGTCTGGGCATACAGGTTGTTAAGCACAACCTCGCCTACTTCACCGCGGCGTAACTCGATAACAATACGCGTATCAGTCGATGACTCGTCGCGCAGTTCTGAGATGCCTTCAATCTTCTTTTCTTTAACCAGCTCCGCGATACGCTCAATAAGGCGGGCGCGATTCAACTGGAAGGGAATTTCTTTAATGATAATCGTGTCACGATGAGTCTTTTCATCAGTCGTGACATCGCAGCGAGCACGCACTTGAATACGGCCGCGGCCGGTACGATAAGCCATGACAATGCCAGCGCGACCATTAATAATCGCGCCCGTAGGAAAGTCAGGGCCCTGGATATGCTCCATCAGGCCGTCTATATCAATGTCGGGATCATCAATCAAGGCAAGACAGGCGTTGACGACCTCGGTAAGGTTGTGGGGCGGGATATTCGTCGCCATACCCACAGCAATACCACTAGAGCCATTGATCAATAGGTTCGGCAATTTCGACGGAAACACAACCGGCATCTGCAAGGTGCCGTCATAGTTGTCAACAAAGTCGACAGTTTCCTTATCGAGATCAGCCAGCAACTCGTGGGCGATCTTCTTCATGCGAATTTCTGTATAGCGCATGGCAGCAGCGCGGTCTCCATCGAGAGACCCGAAGTTGCCCTGACCGTCGACCAGCGGGTAGCGCAGACTAAAAGTCTGCGCCATCCTGACAATGGTATCGTATGCCGCTGTATCACCGTGGGGGTGATACTTACCAATGACATCACCGACAATTCTGGCTGACTTCATGTAGGCGCGATTATGAGCGTTGTTTAATTCGTTCATCGCAAACAGCACGCGACGGTGCACGGGCTTGAGACCGTCTCGAACGTCGGGCAAGGCACGACCGACGATGACGCTCATGGCATAGTCCAGATAGGACTGCTTGAGCTCATCTTCGATGTTTATCGTAGTTATATCGTTATCAAATTCAGACATGTATTAGACGGTTCAACCTGCTGCAGGAATGCTTCACACAAGCGCATAATCTTACCATGCTAATGACATCAAACACACCTTCCGTTGAGTTTTTAAACCTGTCAGGGAGAATCCTAGGTATAATGCGTTACCAACTACCAACGAACGCCTAATGTCAACGGCAATATCCCTTAAACCGTTGATTAGGCATGTAATTTAATAAGCGCTTCGCCTATGACCGCCGGCCCTGAAATCGCTCTCGTCAGTACCACCTGGCCAACACCCATCGTCATACCGACATAAGATTGTCGCGGGACTATGCTGACGAGCATGAACACGCATATAAAGGTATACGGGTGCTGACTGAATACATACTCACCCAGCTAGACGCCGAGCGAGCACGAGCTAACACGCGCCAGTGGCAACAACTGATCAGCCAATTCAGGAGTCGATAATGACCAAACCATCTGCAGCACAACCTAGCGCGAACCCACATACTAATGTCGACCCAAGTGAAGTGGCCAAGTTCGATGATTTGGCCAGAACCTGGTGGGATACGGAAGGGGATTTTAAACCCTTGCATCGGATCAACCCCTTGCGCCTCGATTTCATCAGGACCCGCACCACCATTGACGGCAAACGAGTCCTCGACGTGGGCTGCGGCGGCGGCATTCTCAGCGAGTCATTAGCGAGCCACGGCGCCCAAGTGACCGGCATCGACATGGCAGAGAAACCATTGCAGGTGGCGCGCCTACACCAGTTCGAATCCAATCTCGAGATTGATTATCAACTGACTTCTATCGAGGCATTAAGCGAGGCTTTAGATGAAGAGCAGGCCGGCACCTTTGATGTCATTGCTTGCATGGAAATGCTGGAGCATGTGCCTAACCCCCAGTCGGTCATCACTGCGTGCCGCCGCCTACTTAAGCCCGATGGCGAATTGTTTTTATCAACGATTAACCGCAACCCCAAGGCTTATGCACTGGCGGTGATCGGCGCCGAGTATATTCTCAAACTGCTGCCCCGCGGCACGCACGACTACGACAAGTTCATCAAACCTTCTGAACTAGCTCGCTGGCTCCGTGAAGCCGGATTCGATGTACAGGACATGACCGGTCTGTCGTACAACCCACTGACCGAGGTTTATGCCTTGACTCAGGACACGGCGGTGAACTACCTGGTGCATGCCAAAGGCTGAGCAGGAGATCAACATGATCGCCTAAGCGCAGGCTTCAACATTTTTTTGACACATCACATTTCTTGAAACATCACCTTCTTGGAACATCAAACACTATGGATTATCTAGCGCCACAAGATCTACTCAAAGACAAGGTGATACTGATCACGGGTGCCGGCGACGGAATCGGCAAACAGGCGGCACTGG
>JBLHRT010000013.1:0-19911 GCA_047626255.1 Candidatus Azotimanducaceae bacterium | reverse complement strand
AGGCGCCCAATCACGCTCATACAAGTTCAAATCTTCACCTAACTTTCCGCGCAGCGCGCCTATAGCATCATTGACAACGCCGGCTTTATCAGCCCCAAAGAATATAATATCTTTGTTCTGCGCACCGACACGTTCGAGGATGGCAAGCACACAATCGTCGGGCAAAAACTTGAGAATCGGAGACTGCAGTCCAGCGACTCCCGCGGCTATATCGTTGACACGAATATAGGCCAGTCCACGAGCACCATAAATGCCGACAAACTTAGTATAGTCATCAATCATTTTTCGCGTCAGCCGGTCTCCTTCAGGCAATCGCAGGGCCACCACCCTAGAGCCTGCATCCTTCGCCGGCCCGCTGAAGACCTTGAACTCGACATCCTGCATAAGGTCCCCAACATCGACAAGCTGCAAGCCAAATCGCAAATCTGGACGATCATTACCATATTTACTCAGCGCCTCGGCATAGGTCAGTACCGGGAATGGCACCAAATCTACGTCAATTATTTCCTTGAACAAAGCCCTGAGTAGGTCTTCTGTCAGGGTCATGATCTGTTGCTCGTCCATAAAAGTGGTTTCAATATCCACCTGAGTAAATTCTGGTTGGCGGTCAGCCCGCAAGTCTTCATCGCGGAAACAACGAGCGACCTGGTAATAGCGATCAAACCCAGACATCATCAGTAACTGCTTAAATATTTGTGGCGACTGAGGCAGTGCAAAAAACTGTCCGGGATGCGTTCGACTCGGCACCAGGTAATCTCGGGCTCCTTCAGGAGTAGCCTTGGTCAGTATGGGGGTCTCGATATCAACAAAAGACCGCTCATCCAGGTAGCGACGAATAAAGTGACTGGTTTTCGACCGCAACCGCAACTTCGCCTGCATTTCCGGGCGACGCAAATCGATATAGCGATACTTCAGGCGAACATCTTCTCCCGCCTCGGAATGCTGATCAAGCTGGAAAGGTGGCGTGTCTGATGCATTCAGGATGACCAACTCTTTACCCAATACTTCAATGGCACCAGTGGGCATCTTCGGATTGATAGCCGCCTTGTCGCGTGGCCGTACCTTGCCTTTGATATTCAACACAAATTCGTTACGCACCTGATCAGCGAGAGCAAAGCTCTCTGCCGTATCCGGGTCAAAAACCACCTGAACAATACCTTCGTGGTCCCGCATGTCGAGGAAAATCACCCCACCATGATCACGACGACGATGTACCCAACCGCATAAGGATACTTCGTCACCAACATGGGAATCTCTGATCTGACCACAATAGTGGCTGCGCATTGTCTCTACCTCAATTTTTCTGAAGACCTTATTGGTCTTTTACCTTGTGTCATGAAGCCCACCGTAAAGTCGGCTCTTGTCTCTACTAAGACGCCGTAGGTGAAGCTGGCTTGTTACTGCTAGATTCGCTACTTTTACCGGCTGTCGACGCTTTATCACCACTACTACTGGAAGAGCCACTGTCACCGCCGCTTGAGTCGGAACTACCGCCGGCACCATGCGAGATGTTTTTCTTCGAACCGGTTTTGAAGTCAGTCTCATACCAACCCGATCCCTTTAGCCGGAACGCTGCAGCAGATACCTGCTTCTTCAGACCTGGCTCTTCACACGCTGGGCACGTCACCGGCGCTGGGTCAGACAGCTTCATGAGCTTCTCCAACTTGTGACCACACTCTTCACACTGATACTCGTATATCGGCACGACTACAATCCTCTCACTCGGATAAACAAACCTGATTCACCAAAGCTCACACCCCAGTGTGGCCTTTAATGTAACGCTCGGGCTTTATGCAAAGCTCGGGCCTTAATTACAAAGCTCCGGCCTCCACGAACGCCCAAGCTCACCGCGACATACTGCGGCGCGGCATTATACCCTAATCGACAGCGATGGCGAGTGCTCTGCTTGTTGCCGAAATGCCGCACTCAAAACGGCATTTTTCGGTGAGACTGCTATGCTAGTCCAGACCCTACCAGTGATTTCAAACGCTATGGATGACGTGCCAACCCCTCAAACTGCTGAAACCAGTGGCGATAACACCCGCGATGACCTTGAACGCATTTTTACGCTAATAGGCGAGCATGGTGTCAATGTTTGTCCCGATCTTCATTTTTTAGTGATGCTCGCACTGACCATCGAGGTACGCACCGAACACTGGCAAGGCAAAACCTATGACGCACTGAAACTCGCCCTGTTAATGAACGAGAGTGCCGGTCAACAGGTGGATAACAAACAACTGCTAGGGGCAACACTGGCACATGACTTTGCCATGGCGTTCCTACCTCTTACGGTACTTGACAAACAGAAAAAGCTTAGCAAAAAATCACTCAAAGTGATGCGAACTCACATAAGTTCCGCTGCTGAACTCATTCATCGTATGCAAGGTTGGAACGAGTCGAGAGAAATCATCATGGCTCACCACGAGCACTTTGACGGCCAAGGTTACCCCAACCAACTGGCAGACTTCGAGATTAATCCAGGCGCCAAACTGCTCGCGATCGTTGATGCTTTCGTCGCCCGAAGCAGTAATACCATGCAAGCCATTATGGAAATCAACCGATACAGCGGCACTCAATTCGACCCTATCTGGGTCGATCACTTCAATATAGCGATCAAAAATATTCGCAGCAACCAGCAACAACTTAGTGAAAACCAGCCTAAAACGAGCTAATAACAGCCTGAAATCAGAAAATAGCCTCGCTAAACCTTGCCAGCTAAAAGCCAATCAGATATAAAGAGCACCGTTGAAGCAGAGGGCAAAGAAACACCTGAAATATAGGCGTTAAACTTGCAAATTCCTGATATTTATTGCATCACCACTAGCTTATATTAACTCATACACTGACCCAATAAAGGATTCCCGAATGGCCGCAAAAAAGGCAATCAAAAAGAAAGTTGCAGCAAAGCCTGCTAAGAAAGTAGCAGTTAAGGCTGCAGCTAAAACTGCAGTGAAGGCTGTAGCTAAGGTTGTTGCACCGAAGAAATTGCCTGCAATCAAGGCGAAATACACTAAAAGCGCAATTTTGGCTGAAATTTCAACCAATACCGAATTGAGCAAAAAGCAAGTAACCGCTGTATTTAACGAACTCAATGACCTGATAGCACGCCACGTTAAAAAGGGCGCTGCTGGCGAATTCACACTGCCAGGCCTGCTCAAGATCAAAACCGTTAAGAAGCCAGCTCGCAAAGCTCGCAAGGGTGTACCTAACCCATTCCGTCCAGGCGAAGTCATGGACATTGCGTCTAAGCCCGCCAGCACCAAAGTCAAGATCCTGCCACTTAAAGGCTTGAAAGAACTGGTATAGAGTGTCCAGCACTAACATCTTGAACGATAGATGATAATGATAAAAAGGGTCGCCTAGCGGCCCTTTTTTATTTCATATTTTCGCCTTCAACAGAACAACGCTAACGGACTCGTACCAATAGAGACGCCTGCTGAACTGCAACGCGACACTCTTGACTCGCTTGAGTAGCACGTCACGCTCCTGTGTCATCGGCGCCGACTCCTTGCTAGACTCTTGTCAGGCTTTTGGCCCATCACTCTAGAGTCTTGGACATCTGCAAATAAAATACATTCGAACACCGGCGGCTTAACAACCGCTTCCCTGCTCAGCTACAGTATAAAAGGTCGCACCAGACAGACATTATGAAGGCATCCAGCTACTCACTATCAACGTTAAAAGAGACTCCGGCAGATGCCGAGGTCGCCAGCCACCAACTGCTTATTCGCGGTGGGTTTATCCGTAAACTGGCGTCAGGGATTTACAACTGGCTACCGATCGGCTTACGCGTGCTACACAAGGTCGAGGCCATCATTCGCGAAGAAATGAATAATGCCGGCGCTTTGGAAGTCATGCTGCCCGTGGTGCAACCTGCTGAACTCTGGGAAGAATCTGGTCGCTGGATGAAATATGACGATGGCTTGCTGTTGAAGTTTAAGGATCGTCACCAACGGGATTTCTGCATGGGGCCAACCCACGAGGAAGTTATTACGGACCTTGCGCGCAATGAACTCAAAAGTCATAAACAATTGCCGGTGAACTTTTACCAGATTCAGACAAAGTTTCGGGATGAAACTCGGCCACGTTTTGGCCTACTCCGGGCCAGAGAGTTCTTGATGAAGGACGCCTATTCATTTCATCAAGACATGCAAAGCTTAGAGCAAACTTATCAGTTAATGCATCAGACTTACTGTCGAATTCTGGGAAAAATGCAACTGGACTTTCGCCCTGTACAAGCAGATTCCGGCAGTATCGGCGGTAACGTGACTATGGAGTTTCATGTCCTGGCCGATTCCGGCGAAGATACTATTGCCTTTAGCGACACCAGTGATTATGCCGCTAATGTCGAGATGGCAGAGGCTCTCGCACCTGCCGCCGACCTTAGCCTACACTTGGAACTAACGACAGTACTTACGCCGGGCATCAAGACAATTGAAGCGGTGAGCAACTTCCTCAAGGTGACGCCGCAGACAACCGTAAAAACGCTTATTGTCAAAGGTTCAGAATCGAATCTCGTCGCTTTGGTTATTCGCGGCGACCATCACTTGAATGCGATTAAGGCTATTAAATTTCCAGAAATTGCCGCGCCATTCACCATGGCTACCGATGAAGAAATCAAAGGAGCGCTTCACTGCCTACCCGGGTCGTTGGGACCTGTAGGCCTAGACATACCCATACTTGTTGATCGAAGCGCAGCTGCGATGGCAAATTTTGTCTGTGGCGCTAACGCTAACGATCAGCACTTATTGAATGTTAACTGGGGCAGAGATGTTACGGCGACGTCGATCGTTGACCTACGCGATGTGATTGAAGGCGACCCTAGCCCAGACGGACAAGGAGCACTACAGTTCAAGAAAGGTATTGAAGTTGGACATATCTTTCAGCTGGGAGATACCTATTCGAAAGCGCTGAACGCAAGCGTACTTGACGAAAATGGCAAGGCCGTGATCATGTCAATGGGCTGTTACGGTATGGGCGTGACGCGTCTGGTGGCAGCTATTATCGAGCAGTACCATGATGACCGCGGTATGAAATGGCCCACACAAATAGCGCCCTTTCACATCATCATAATTCCTATCAATGCTCACAAGTCACCCGAAGTTGCCGCCACAGCGGAAGCCATTTATCAGGAAATGCGCCAACTTGGCCTTGAAGTACTGCTTGATGATAGGGAGGGAGTTCGGCCAGGATCAAAATTTGCCGATGCCGAGCTCATCGGTATCCCCCATCGGCTGGTCGTCGGCGATCGTGGCCTGGCTAATCAGGTCATTGAATACGTCAACCGACAGACTGGCGCGACCGCAGACCTGCCCATACCGGGAATCGCCCAGCACTTAAGGCAAGTTGTCGATAGCGAACTAGCAAAAACTTCTTCCCCGTAAACCACCCCAAAAGGGGCCGACAAGAGATCGATGACACAGAGGGCAGCTGCGACCAATAGCGGCCCTCTCAAACCAGCATCCTCTACCACCGCCTTGACCACCGTACCACTTCCTGCCACCTCACGAATAACGCCCATCCCGCTAACATTTGGAAAAATGAGATCGGATTCCAAACTTGACGAGCTCGGCCAAACGAACTAATCCTTAAGTGACATGAACTTACATGCTAGGGAAAGAACCATGAGCCTGTATGAAGAACTGGGTGGAGAGCCTGCTGTTGACGCTGCAGTAGACTTGTTCTACGAGAAGGTCTTGGCAGATGAGCATATTAACCGCTTCTTCTCAGGGATTAACATGGATCGCCAGAAGCGTATGCAGAAGGCATTTCTGACCGTAGCGTTCGGCGGCCCTAACCACTACTCCGGCGCGAACATGCGCAAAGCACACGCTCGCGCGGTAGATTTTGGTCTGACAGACAGCCATTTTGACGCCGTTGCTGGGCACTTGAATGACACGCTGGTAGCGCTGGGCGTACCCAATGACAAGGTTGCGGCGGCAATGGTCATCGCCGAGACGACACGAGCCGACGTTCTACGTAAAGGTTAAAGGGGCATGGTTAAAGCGCTTTAGCCATTGAGAGATGCGACAGCAAAGATTCCCGGGACTGCGGTCCCACCAGGGTAGTAATCAGGGCACCCTGGGGATCAAATATCAGTGTCGTTGGCAGAACTTCGGGCATGCTAAATCCCAATTGATCGCTGGGATTATCGCGGAACACCGGGAAGGAGATTTTCATCTTCGCAACCTGCCTGAGCTGCTCTTCTCCTTCAGGCTCATCATAATTGACACCCCACAGCGATAACTGATCTGGGAACTCGTCGGCGAGAGCGTTCAACTCAGGTATTTCCTTGATACACGGCGCGCACCAAGTCGCCCAATAATTAACGATCAGGTACTTACCCTGCAGATCATCAATTTGGTATCCGTTGCCTTGCACGTCGAAAAACTCCGGCTGCTGACAACTTCCCAGCAGCAACATGCCGAGCAAGCCGATCAATCTCTTCATCAATGGGTCACACCTGCTGTTTCAAAAAATAGTTTCAAAAAATAGTAAAAAAACCGCTCATTACCGCGCGGCTCTTTAGGACGCTGCCAATTCAACAGCTGCCGAATTATGGGATGTTACGGCGGCCTGCAGTTTAGTTTCTAGCCGAAACAATGACTCCAGATCCGTTTTGAGCAGTGCCTGATTATGATCTGTAATATGGCGAATCTCCTCCCCCAGTTTTCTTTCCCAGGGCCCGTCGCCCTTGACCTGCAGCGGCATAGGCCAGGGCAACAACTGGTAAAGGTCCCAGAGCGAAACCTCACTTAGGTCTTTGGCTAAGACCAAACCACCTTTATCGACACCGCGAATCAGGTCTAACTCCACCAGACATTGGCGATAGTCGTTCCAGCGCTCAAGATCAATTCGCGCACCTTGCGCGCGCACATCTTCCTCCAAAACCACCTCGCCTAACTGATGAGCGCGGTAGAACATCTCCAAAATAATCACAATCTGAAAAAGTGGCGCCTCAATCGTCACACCGCCATCTGGTCGAAATACCCCCAAGCCTTTCACCAGCTCCGCACCCATTAATACAATCGTCCAGGAAATATAGATCCACAACAGGAACAACGGCACCGCGGCAAAGGCACCATAGATCAACTCAAAACTCGACCGTGACATAACAAAACCAAACAAATACTTGGCCATCTCGAACGCCATCGCAACGATGATACCGCCCACCACCGCATGCTTGAACGACACCGCACAATTGGGTACGGCGACATACATCAGAGTAAACATCGAGGCACTGAGAAAAATAGGCACATAGCGCAACGCGCCGGTGTAATCGGACATACCCGTGATCAACGGCAGCGACATGATATAGGTGGAGATGGCAAAGCCAACGCCCACAAGGATAGGACCCAGTGACAGTACGGCCCAATACATCAAAAACCGTTGAAATCCCTGGCGAGGTTCACGTACGCGCCAGATATCATTGAATGTACGCTCAATGGTGAACAACATCAGGAACGCTGTGACGCCTAAAAATACCAGGCTAGGGGCGCCCAAATTACGTGCCTGGGTGGAAAAATCACGGAGATAGTCTTGCAGGACCACAACATTTTCCGGCACCACATTGTCAAACACGAAACCCTCGACCATGTCTGACAGGCCGTTAAACGCCTCAAACGCGTTGAATATGGCATACATGACAGTGAGCAAGGGAACGACGGCGAATAGGGTCTGGTAAGTGAGTGCCGCTGCCGTAGCTTGACAACGATCATCTACGTAACGCTCGACCAAGTGAGACACAAAGCGCCAAGTATATCGGGGCACATTGAACCAGTCTTCAAGGGTCGGCCTATTCATCGTCTATTCATCGTCTATTCATCGCCAGCTCAGTGAATAATTTTCTGACGATGCTCATGGCGCGGGGTCTTCTCACTAGGTTCCGCGGCGGGCTCTAACTCGTCTTCAGCATCACGGGGGTTACGCACCTCATAGCGGCGCGTCGCCACTTCGCCGTCGAGCACATCCGGCAATACCTTCAGGAATTCTTCCATATGCTGCGTATCGAAATGATCCTGCAGCGCCTCAAGTGATTCCCACTCTTGGAACAACAATAAGGTATTGGGATCAGACAGACCGATGTAAAACTCATAACTGATACAACCAAACTCACCACGACTGGCGACAGACATACGTTCCATCAGCTTCAACGCTTCTTCTCTAAACTCTTGTTTCACTGGAAATGTGCCATGGACGATAATCATAAGTGCACTTTCTACTTACCTCAAAGCGCCAATTATAGCGTAATTGAGGCCATTGAATCACCCCCCACTTGTCCGCCATCGACACTACTCCCGATGAACGGCAAAAGGTCCCCAGGCCTGCGCCACGGGCATGACCTCAAGTTGATTGATATTGATATGAGCCGGCAGGGCAGTCACCCAGTAAATAATCTCAGCGATATCCATCGCACTCAGAGGCTGCATGCCCGCGTAAACTTCGTGCGCCCGCCCCTCTTCGCCGTTGAATCGAACCATAGAAAACTCCGTTTCACACATGCCCGGTTCAATAAGAGACACCCTGACACCCTTCCCCAGCAGCTCAGCGCGCAGATTACGTGAGAACTGCTGTACAAAGGCCTTGGTGCCGCCATAAACATTGCCGCCAGGATAGGGCCAGCTCGCTGCGACAGACCCCATGTTTACGACATGACCACCGCCACGCGCCACCATTGCAGGCAGGAAGGCGTGGGTAAGATACATCAGGCCTTTGATATTGGTGTCGACCATCGTCTCCCAATCATCCACCGCAGCCACATCAGCACCGCCAAGCCCTAGGGCCAAGCCGGCGTTATTGACGAGAATATCGACATCGGCAAACTCCCTGGGCAATGACGCTGGTAGTGCAGTAACAGCCTGTTGATCACGCACGTCGAGCACAGCGCAGTGCACCTGGGTCAACCCCGACAACTCAGCGCTGAGCGCTTGCAGACGCTCGTCACGACGAGCACATAACACCAGACGCCTACCCTCAGCCGCAAACTTTCGCGCACACGCCTCTCCAAAGCCCGACGATGCGCCGGTAATCAACACGCTACTCATACTTTCATCTCCACACTGATCTCTACATTTATAGTCATGCTTGTATCCACACGTCTATCGACATTGATGGCGCTTTCAACCTTTAACTGGCTTCTCAATCGATTCACTGACAGCTTACTTAGCGCTTATTCGGCGAACTGTCGCCCGGCGTATCGTCGCCCGGCGTATCGTCGCCCGGCGTATCGTCGCCCGGCGTATCGTCATGCGAGAGTGACCTCGCGCTACCAACTAGGCCAATTTTCGCCTGCACCATGACTTCACGAATCTCACTGAGAATCGCCGGGTCATCAATAGTAGCTGGGGGCTCATACGGCATCTCGTCGGCAATTTTACGCATGATTTGCCGCAGAATTTTGCCAGATCGTGTCTTCGGCAACCGGCTGACCACAACCGCACGCTTGAAATTCGCGAATGCACCAATAGCTTGCCTAACCATCAACACCACCTCGGCCTCAAGCTCTGCTGGGGGTAATTGCACCCCGTCTTTGAGAATCAATAGTCCGACGGGTAACTGGCCCTTTTCCGAGTCTGCCACGCCAATGACCGCACACTCGGCAATAGCGGTGTGTGCGGCGACAATCTCCTCCATTTCACCTGTCGACAGCCGGTGACCGGCCACATTAATGACATCGTCAGTACGACCCATGATAAATAGGTAGCCGTTAGCGTCAAAGTAACCGCCATCACCCGTATGGTAATAGCCAGGGTGTGATCGTAAATACGCCTGCTCATACCGCGAATGATCGCCCCAGACCGTCGGCAAACATCCAGGCGGTAATGGCAACTTGATCACGACGTCACCTTCTTCATTAGCACCTAGCACCCTATGGTCGGGCGACAAAATCCGCACGTCAAATCCTGGCACTGGAAAGCTGGCAGAACCTGCCAGTGTCGGCAGAGGTTCAATTCCCATCAAGTTCGCAGCTACCGGCCAGCCTGTCTCTGTCTGCCACCAGTGATCAATCACCGGGATCTTCAGGTTTGATCGCAACCATTCATAGGTCGGAGGATCGGTACGTTCACCGGCGACAAATAGGGTTTTGAGACTGGACACATCATACTTATCCAACAATAAACAGTCAGGATCTTCCTTGCGAATGGCCCGAAAAGCCGTCGGCGCAGTGAAGAAAACATTGACTCGATGCTGCTCGATTACCCGCCAGAAGGTACCGGCATCAGGTGTTCGAACTGGCTTGCCCTCAAACAAGATCGTGGTACAACCTGACAACAAAGGCGCGTAAACGATGTAAGAGTGACCTACCACCCAACCGACATCAGACGCGGCCCAGAAGACATCTCCGGGCCCTACGTCATACACTGCCTGCATGCTATAACGCAAGGCGACCGCATGCCCACCTTGATCCCGAACAACCCCTTTAGGCTTGCCGGTAGTACCCGATGTATAGAGTATATACAAGGGGTCTGTCGCTGCCAGGGCAACACAACCAGCAGGCTGCGCTGTCGCCATCAACACTTCCCAGTCCAGATCGCCCGCCTGCAAAACCCCGAGCGCCTGAGGACGTTGCAGAATGATACTACTTTCAACCCGATGATGAGCGAGGAACAACGCGGCATCAATCAATGGTTTGTAGGGGATGACCGTGGAGAACTCGATACCACACGACGCAGCGACTATTAGCCGGGGCTTGGCATCATCAATACGACTCGCTAGCTCCATGGCCGCGAAACCGCCGAACACCACCGAGTGCACGGCACCGATACGGGCACAAGCCAGCATGGCGATCGCCGCCTCAGGAATCATAGGCATGTAGATAATGACGACATCGCCCTGCATGACACCTTGCTCAAGCAACACACCGGCAAAGCGCGCCACCTGGTCTCGCAAGGCCACAAAGCTCAATTGTTCAACCGTGTCAGTGACCGGCGAATCATAGATCAGCGCAATCTGCTCGCCGCGGCCTTGATCGATATGGTAATCAAGGGCTAGGTAAGCTGTGTTGAGCTGGCCATCAGCAAACCAGCGATCAGCACCCTGACTGTCTTGGCTAAGAATTTGCTGTGGCGCACGATACCAATCGATCAACCCAGCCTGCTCGCGCCAGAACTCGACAGGATCAGCCAGAGATCTCGCATACTCCGATTGATAAGTCACTTGCGATGCACCTCTTGTTTTTATGATGAAGTGTTAATGGTGAACTCTGAATAAAAAAAAGGGGACCCATTGGGTCCCCTTCATTAAAGCACTATGATCGCAGGCCTTGCACCTCGATCTGCACTAAATCTCCCTTCGCGATACCTACTAAGAACCACAATCTATTTAGGGCCACAACTTTAAGAGCTCTCGCTCACCCTCAACTAGGGGCCAACAACAAATGTTAGCCGGCTTTCTTGCGCTTGCGCTTCATAGCATCTAACTGCGCTTTAGTGGGCTGCGCCTTGAGTAACGCTTGATATATCTTTGCACGTTTGGAAATTTTCTTGTGATCGACGTAAAAGTCTACCGCTTTCTGCCAAGCGCCTTCTAGCCCATGAAGGTTGATAGAGACCGTCGTATTAACAATTTTGTTGACCTTGGCAGACATAATACCGATCTGAAACACCGGCGTACGGGTACCACTTTTTTCAGTTTTCATTCGAAACAGAATGCCACGAACCTTTCCGTCCTTATCGAACAACGCATTCTTTGCCGCTTCAGCCTTGGCCTTTGCCTGCAGCTTCTGAAGCACTTCATCGCGATCTTCAGCCTGCACCTTGACGGCCGCCCGGCCTGCGCCACGAACTCGCTTACCATCTTTCTTTAGTGAGAAGTACTCCTGGTAGGTTTTACCGGCGATCTGACGTCTAACTCTGAACCCGTGGAAACGAGTTGTATCAAGTAGTTCTACGCTCATGTGTTGTCACCTATTATTATATTTTGATTAAAGGGAGTGATCATTTCAAAGCTTAAAAACTCCCGGACTTCCTAACCCTAAGAACAAACACAAAACTTAAGGTACAATTCTAGCGCAATTATCATCAAAAAAAATGAACAACCGTACATATATTGATCAAATCTCCATCAAATCACACCTCGATGCTTGATCTAACTGCCCTAACCGGCTTTATTTCAGCCCTTTCGCGTAGCTAGCACCCCCTAAAACTAACGTCGGTAGTGGTGAAGATGTCATCTATCAAAATGATAGCATTTAATCCAAAACAAAAGAATCGTTAGGACCTTGACAAACTGATTGCACCCGCGGCCAATAAAGACTCGATCTCGTCAGCGCTATATCCCGCAGCTACCAACACCTCTCGACTGTCCTCACCTGCCAACCGCGAACTCCCGGTCAACACGGGCGCAGTTCTGGAAAAACGCGGCGCGGGTGCCGGCTGCACAACTCCATCGAGCTCCACAAATGACTCGCGGGCCTTGTTATGAGCATGCTCCTGCACTTCGCCCAGCGCCAAAACTGGCGCAAAGCAGACATCAGTACCTTCCATGATCTCAGTCCATTGATCGCGGGTTCTTTGCTTGAACACTTCAGCCAGCTTGTCTTTGTATTCCGGCCAACGGGACACATCCATCTGCGGGGTAAAATCGTCAGCATCAAGGCCGGCCTTTTCAATCAACAAGGCATAAAACTGCGGCTCAATAGAACCCAACGAGATATATCTCCCATCCTGAGTTTCATAGGTGTCATAAAAATGAGCGCCGCCATCGAGCATATTCGACCCTCGCTCGTCTTTCCAGATACCTGCTCCCTGCATTGAAAAGAACATTGCCATCAGGGTAGCTGAGCCCTCAACCATCGACGTATCGACGACTTGGCCCTCACCCGATTTTTGCGCCTCGAGCAGCGCACAGACCATACCGAACGCGAGAAACATACCCCCGCCGCCAAAATCACCAACGAGATTCAGCGGTGGTACCGGCTTGCCACCTTTGCCGCCAATGGCATGTAAAGCACCAGACAGGGCGATATAGTTGATGTCATGTCCTGCGGCGCTCGCCATGGGACCGTCCTGACCCCAACCCGTCATTCGGCCATAAACAAGCCTTGAATTCCTTGCCTGACAATCAGCGGGACCCAGCCCTAGACGCTCAGTCACGCCCGGGCGAAACCCCTCGAACAGCGCATCGGCTGACTCACATAATTTCAGCACAACATCTCGACCCGCTGGCGTTTTTAGGTCGACGGCGATAGACTTACGTCCCCGGGTGAGCACATCAACATTACGCCGCGCATTTTTCCCCGGACGGTCAACCCTGATGACCTCTGCCCCCATATCGGCCAACATCATGCCGCAAAAGGGACCGGGCCCAATACCCGCTAATTCGATAATTTTAAATCCTGTTAGTGGTCCCACTATGATGTACCCCTTTAAGAATGAATTTTCAGACATTTAGTCATAATCATCAACGTAGGGCAAGAATGAGCAATAAACGTTGTCGCCGCGAGCAAAGCGCTAGATGTTTGCTAAACTTCAAGCACCCATGCGCATAGACGCTAGCCAGACAACTCTGGCAACCATCAGGAACATTGATTAATCAACTTAAGGAGAATATCACCAGTGGTAGACCAAGACACACTCATCAAATACGTGGGATCTGATGCCGCAACAAAAATACTCGGCTCAGGCACTCTCCGCTGGTCGTCGCCAGTATTATTTGATGAACCCTGGAGCATCAAGCTTGACCCGCAGCTCGGCTTTGATCATTTCACCATCAATAATGCGATGCTGAAAGCCGCTACAGGCATGATATTCACTCGCGAAATGCCCAAGGGTAATGCTACTCACCCACTGTTCAAAGCCATACGTCGCTGGCGCGCGGAAGAGCGCTTTCGAGATGAAGCAGAAGCCTTCGACGCACTCTCAGAACTACTCGCGGCGAATCCAGAGGCAGTACGCGGCAAGCTATTGCAAATGCTCAACACCTGGCAATCGCTCCTTGAAACCTCCAGGATTATCTGCCTTTCCGCAACCCATAAAGATCCTCAATGCTGGCGATTATATGCCCAGAATCATCGCGGTGTCGCCCTGCGGTTTAGCTGTGATGGTGTACTCAGCAATCCAGTTGCCGTTGAATACAGTAAGACTCGCCCAAAACTGACAACGCTTAAAGAACAGATCGATGACCTAACAGGCATCAAGGTAGCAGCCGGATCTGATACTTACGCTTCCAAGCTGTTTATCAAGTCCCATACTGACGCCAGCGAAAAAGAATGGCGCTGCCTGCGCCAAATGCAAGAAGGGGAACTTGACTGCGGTGAAGATGTCGAGGACTGGCATCAGGACGACCCTTTTGCCGCCAGCGAACTCAAGGCCATCTACCTGGGCTTTATGATGCCCGAAGACACCCGCGCCAATATTATTGCCCTCGCGAAGCGTAATTATCCCAAAGCCACAATCTATCAGTGCCAACCTATGGGCGATGGCTATGAACTAGACTTCCAGAGGGTTTAGGCACGACTTCTTTTAGCATAAAACACCACTTCCTCGGCTGAATTGGCTATCATCGCTTTTTTAACACACCTGCATTAGGCCGGGGGTAGACGCTCATCATTTGCGCTCGCCCTTCAACCGGCCAACTTCCCCGCAGCGTAAAGGAGCACTGATGACCCAATTGTTAGAACGCATTGAACTTGAACCCGAGATACCCGCCACCGCCGCGGTCATCTGGATGCATGGACTGGGAGCCGACGGCCATGATTTCGAGCCTATCGTGCCAGAACTCAACCTGCCATCCTCGCTCGCTATTCGCTTTATCTTTCCTCACGCACCGGTGCGCCCGGTGTCTATCAATAACGGTGATGAAATGCGGGCCTGGTATGACTTCGTACCCCACGCTGAATCGGGTGCCAACCATGATATCGATGAGTCTGCAGACCAAATCAAGGTTTTAATAGACGAGCAAATTACCCGCGGCATTCCTAGCGAACGCATCGTTCTCGCTGGATTTTCTCAGGGCGGCGTCATCGCCCTGCATACTGCCATACGCCTCGAGCAGCGTCTTGCTGGTGTTGTTGCCTTGTCGACCTATCTGCACGATTTTCGCAAAACCGAAGCAGAACGCAACGATGCCAACCTCGGCATACCGATACTGATGGTTCACGGCACACAAGACCCGATGATACCTATCATGCAGGCCGCCACCTCGCGCGAGAACTTAAAACGCCTGGGCTATGACGTACGCTGGCAAGACTATCCCATGGGACATCAGGTCTGTCTTGAGGAAATCGAGCAGATCGCCCATTTCTTCCAAGAAGTCTTATGACCGGCTCTAGTACGTTAATAAACAGTACCGTCATAGACAGTACTGTCGACAGCCCCATCATCGACTCGCTGGCAGCGACTCAACTACGCACGACATCGAGCCCCGAGTGGCTCGCGGCTGTTGTCTGCGACTTCGACGAGTTTCTGCAGGATCACGCAGCCAACGAGCGCAAGGCGTCAACCATGGCCATGTCGATGGTGGTCCATTATCCCGACAAACCTGAACTGGTGGATGCCATGGTTGATCTCGCGCTGGAAGAGTTAAACCACTTCAGGCAGGTCATACGCCTTATGAAGGCTCGAGGCGTCATGCAAGCAGCCGATGCCAAAGATCCTTATGTGAATCTCATTCTGAAACACGTACGCAAGGGCACCGAGCACTATTTTCTCGACCGGCTTTTATCTGCCGCGGTGATTGAGGCGCGCGGTGCCGAACGCTTTGCGCTGATCGCTGGTGCCGAGTCGCTGGCCGCCAACACCAGAACTTTTTATAAGACACTGGCCCGCTCGGAGGCCAACCATCACCAACTCTTTATTCGGCTGGCCTGTGAATACTTTCCCGCGACAACCGTCGAGAGTCGACTCAATGAATGGCTAGATATCGAGGCTGAGTCGTTAGCAGCCATCACTATTGCGCCGCGCTTGCACTGACGGCTGCGCTATGGCCGTAGCGTTATGAAGGTAGCTTTATGAGGGTAGCTTTATGAGGGTAGACAAGGCGCAAGCACACTACCTGGCCAACCATGTAGAAGCCGAGGTCGCGCATCTGCTGCAACTACGACTTCAGCACTATCAGCACTCGTTGGTGGTACCTGCCCATCGCGAAACACGTGAAGATGTCAACAAAATCTGGGGGCACAAGGACCCAGGGCTGTTGATCATTCTGGTGATCAACAGCTGGGATCTGCTCGATGAGGTCAGCATCAATCTGCTAACAAGCCTGCAATATAACGCCAGCGCCACATCAGGAAACCTATGCCTTGTACCTCAGAGCAAAGCCCCAGACCTGCTGGTGGTCGACCGCTGCTCGCCCGACCACCTGCTACCCAGAGAGCGAGGTGTCGGGTTGGCACGTAAGATTGGAGCCGATCTGGCATTGGCCCTGATCGACAGAGCGACAATCGCCTCGCACTGGATTCATAGCACCGATGCCGATGTCACTTTGCCCGCCGATTATTTCGATCTACCTGCACCCGGTAAGGATGATGCGGCTGTTGTGCGCAGCTTCCAACATCGCTTCAGTCCAGGCCTGGAACTCGCGTCCCGCCTGTATGATATCGCCATGCATTATTATGTGCTTGGTCTGCGCTGGGCGGGCAGTCAGCACAGCTATCACAGCATAGGTAGCACCCTGAGCATCAACGCCCGGCACTACGCCCGGGTTCGCGGCTTTCCCCGACGCAATGCAGGGGAGGACTTCTACCTACTCAACAAGCTGGCCAAGAGTGGCCACGTCAGCACGACAGGACGCTTTGACGTACAACCAGAGCAAGCTGCATCAGTGATTCTCGTCGACGCCAGACTCTCTGACCGTGCGCCCTTTGGTACTGGGGCAGCATTACAGACCATCTCGGACCTCACAACACCGCTCACCGAGTACTCATACTATGATCCGCGTATATTCGCCTTGCTGCGCACCTTTACGCAACAGGCCAAACAGGCTCTGCAGACTGGCGAGTTGCTAACCCGCTCCCCGGCTGACTGCTTTGCTCACAGCCCCTTGATCCAGCATTGGCTGACCGATACAAAACTGGACCAGATGATACTCCAGCAACGTAGCAGAGGGGCTGAACGACACGTATTACAACGGTTTATGACGGACTGGTTCGATGGCTTCCAAACGTTGAAATTCATTCATTACATGCGCGACGCCTATTATCCATCGCGCTGCCTGGATGACATCTGCGACGGTAGCCTCATGCCAGACATGACGATTGATGATATTGACTCCGTTCGACAACTCCACCAGCGTCTCAGAAGCAGACTCGATGAAGGCTTAGGCATCGCGAACGCTACGCGTCGCCAATAGCGCTGCAGTGATAAGCGGCAATCTCAGGTGCTTAACATGGTAATATCGGCATAACGACGATGGTGGCAAGGTACCGTTTACGATTTAAAACCCAGCGCCGCGCGATTACCAAGTAGATGCACCTATAAAGAAGCCCAAATGAAAACAGTATTTATTGACGGTCAGGTCGGCACCACAGGTCTGCAGATCCACCAACGACTCAATTCCCGCACCGATATCGAGTTGCTGGAAATCGCTGATGCCGATCGCAAAAACTCAACGATCAAGCAGCAAATCATCGACAGCGCTGACATGGTTATTCTGTGTTTGCCTGATGACGCAGCACGGCAAACCGTGGGCATGGTGAACAATCCCAAGACTCGGGTGCTAGATGCCAGTACCGCTCATCGAATCGCTGATGGTTGGACCTATGGCCTGGCGGAACTGACAGCGCAAAGTCGCAAAAACATCAGCCAAGCCACGCGAGTATCCAATCCAGGCTGCTGGGCGACGGGCTTTATACTGGCCGTCACACCCTTGATCCGTTGCGGTCTGCTGCGTGCCGACATTCCACTGCTGAGTCATGGCGTGTCAGGCTACAGTGGTGGCGGTAAGCATATGATCGAGCTGTACGAGGCACGCAGCGCATCACACCCTGGCGACCTGTGGAGTTCACGCCCGTATGCGTTGACTCTCACTCATAAACACCTCGCCGAGATGCAGCATTATGCAGGCCTGACCATGCAGCCCTTGTTTATGCCATCGGTGGGTCACTTCAAACAAGGTATGCTAGTTAACATTCCCTTGCCAGCCAGCTGGTTCAACAAGACAATAGATCTTGCGCACATTCAAACCCTGCTTGCCGAAACCTATCAAAACGAGCCCTGTGTTGCCGTGCATGCGCCCAATGACGCGGCAGCACTTGATGAGGGGTTTTTAGAACCTCAGGCAAACAACGGCAGCAATCGCTGTGATATCTTCGTCTTTGGTAACGACCAGCAGATTCTTCTGACCTCGCGCCTGGATAACCTGGGCAAGGGTGCAGCTGGCGCAGCCGTTCAAAATCTAAACCTGATGCTGGGTATGCCCGAACTCAGCGGCCTCGACATTTAATCACGAGATTTAGTTACGAAATTGGGCCCCGACCTTTACCCTCGGCATAGTTACAGCGCCTAGCGCATTTGGAGTAAGACATGGAATTCTCACAACAATCTCAATCACAACTGGCGCACTTGCAGGCCAGCCTTAAAAGTCAGTATGAGACCTTTCGGTTAGCGAACCTGAACCTAGACCTAACTCGCGGCAAACCAGCCGCCGAACAGCTGGATTTATCCAACGAACTTGACGGCATACTGCAAGGCTTTTACCTGCTGCAGGACGGCACCGACGTGCGTAATTACGGCGGCCTGCTAGGCATCCCCGAGGCCCGCCAGCTGGCAGCAAACTTTCTTGAAGTCGACGCCAATGAGGTCATGGTGGGCGGCAACAGCAGCCTGACCCTGATGTATTCCTATATCGATCATATGCTTCCGACCTGGCGTGCGGGGCTTGTTAACGATACGGATCGGATCAAGTTTATCTGTCCGGTGCCGGGTTACGATCGTCACTTTACAATTTGTGATCACTTTGAGATCGACATGCTGACAGTACCCTTGCTCGCTGACGGACCAGACATGGCTCAGGTCGAAGCGCTGGTGCGGCAAGACCCGCTGATCAAGGGCATCTGGTGTGTCCCTAAGTACTCGAACCCAACAGGACACACTTATAGCGACGCGGTCGTTGACCAATTCGCCTGCCTCAGTGAAAAAGCCGGCGAGCACTTCACTATTTTCTGGGACAACGCCTACGCGGTGCACCATTTAACAGATACTCATGACAGCCTGAAAAGCCTGATGACCGAGGCGCGTGCCCAGGGCAACCAGGACAGCGTGGTTATTCTCGGATCAACCTCAAAGGTGACTTTTGCTGGCGCGGGCATTGCCTTTCTGGCCACCTCACCGACCAACCTCAAAGCATTTGAAAAACACATGTCGGTCTCCGTTATCGGCTTCGATAAAGTCAATCAACTCCGCCATGTCCGTTTCCTAAAGGACACGAAGACGATCGAAGCTCATATGCGCAAGCACCGCGACATTATTCAGCCTAAATTTGAGCTGACAGACAAGATCCTCAACGAACACCTGATTGGCAAGGGTATTGCAACCTGGACTCGCCCTCGCGGCGGCTACTTCGTCTCGCTGGACACCCTGCCAAACCTCGCTACAGAGGTGATTCAGCAGGCCGCCGCGATTGGTGTTAAGCTGACGCCGGCGGGCGCGACATTTCCTGGCGGGCTAGATCCGCACGATAGCAATATTCGGATCGCCCCGACGTTTCCCTCCCTGGACGCCCTGCAACGCGCCCTGGAAGTCTTTGTGGTGTGCCTGCAACTCGCCACTGTTAACCAACTTCTGAGTGATTGATACCAAGATGACATCATTACCCACGGAAAAAGAGCAAAGCGATGAGAACGCACGGGTAGCCGCTAGCGCCGAACCTATAAATGACTTTCTCGAACTGGACCTACCCAAAGAGCTTTATCAGGCTATCGACAAACTCGGCTTCACAACGTCAACGCCGATTCAAAAAGCCGTACTGCCTTTC
>JBLHRT010000012.1:0-19960 GCA_047626255.1 Candidatus Azotimanducaceae bacterium | reverse complement strand
GTGCCCGGTGTCAGCACGACCACCTCTGGGTAATCAAGTGGCCGCGGTGAGATAGAGCTTAGCGTATCAAACAGATTGGTTGGGTAGTCATCCATCGGTAGGATGTCGTATTGCTCGAACAATTCAGGTAGCACCTGCTTGCTGATGTTACGATTCTCCATCATGTAAGACACGCCAGAGGGGACTCGTAGGTTATCTTCAAGCACGTACATGGTGCCATCGCCGCCACGTACCAGGTCGGTGCCGCAGACATGTGCCCAGGTATTGTATAAGGGCTTTACGCCCTCGCATTCCTTGCGGTAGTCCTTGGAGGAGCGCAGCAGGTCGCGAGGTACGCGTTTGTCCTTGAGAATTTTCTCGTCGTTGTAGATATCGGTGATAAACAAGTTCAGTGCTTGCAGGCGCTGCGTTAGGCCTTTCTCTACATGCTCCCACTCTTTCTGACGAATCATCCGCGGGATGATATCAAAGGGCCATTCGCGATCGATATTTTCCCCTTCACTATAGACCGTGAAGGTGATGCCCATTGTTCGAATCGCAAGTTCGGCGTTATGCTGCCGTTCTTTGAGGTCCTTTAATGGGCTATTCTTCAAGAAGTTAGCGAGTTCAGTAAACCCGGGGCGCGCCCTGTTTTTGGGCGTCAGCAGCTCATCATAAAAACTTGATTGGGTTGAATATTTCTTCAGGTCCATGCAATCGACGTCAAAAGGATTTGAGCCAGTATAACCTGAATATTTCCGTTTTTCAGAACTCAACTTCGAGTAATTTGTACGAAGTTTCTGCCATGCCAAGAGCCGCATACGTCTTGCGGGCGCCGGTGTTATCGTCCTCTACGTACAGGCGTATGCCGCAAACGTTAGTCTCTTCTTTGGCGAGACGGCTAACGTGATCATAGAGGTGCCGAAAGGCGCCTTGGCCACGGTAGTCTTTGTCGACATACACGCTTTGTATCCACCAGAACAGGCCATTGCGCCAGTCACTCCACTCAAAGGTAATGCCCAAGCACCCCACCACGCCGCCTTCAGCTTCGGCGACGAGGTAAAACCCTAGGTCAGTGTTGCCCACCATGTGCTCCACGCCGGCCATGATGGTCGGCGTTGCCAGTGATTTGTCTTCTGTTTCCCTTGCCATGGATTGGTTGAACATGGCGATGGTCGTGATGTCGGCCGCAACGGCGCGACGTGAGGTAATGTTCATGGGCGTAGCCTTTATGTGTTGATTGTTAGAGTCGAGGTATTTATCTGTCTTGATATTGTCCGTGCAGGGCTTGCTGCGCCAGTCGCGTCAGGTTGACGGGCGCGCCATCAATCATGGCGATATTGTCCTCGATGCGAATCCCGCCACAGGGCAACAGTTGCTCAATAAGATCCCAGTTGATGGCCGCTTTATGGGGCCCCTGTTTGAGCCCTTTGAGTAACATGGGAATAAAGTACAAACCCGGTTCAATCGTGAAAACCTGCTGGTTCTCAATATCACGGGTTAATCGCAGCGCTGGATATTTGTCTGGCGCGGCTTTTGTTTCACCTTGCCGAGATTGTTGGAAGCCGCCCACGTCATGGGTCTGTAGTCCCAGGAAGTGGCCGAGTCCGTGGGGCAGAAAATTGAACGTTAAGTTTGTCGCAAGCATATCGTCCACCGGCATATTAACGATGCCCGAAGACTGTAGCACCTCGCCCACACGCCGATGCATCTGTTCATGCAGGGTGGCATAGTTTACCCCAGGTTTGATATCGCTGATCACACCCAGATGCTGCTCATCCATCTGGGTTATAAGGTCCCCAAACAGGCCTGGCCGATAAGCATAGGTGCGAGTAATGTCGGCGGCGTAGCCATGAAAGCTCGCGCCACCGTCAATCAGCAAGGCATGTCGGTCGGTCTCGGCAAATCGTTGGTGCTGATAAAATTGGTAGTGCAGTACCGCGCAATGTTCATTTAGGGCGACGATCGCATTGTAGGGGGCCTGTTGCTCCCGGTGAGCGATAGCGCCGAGATAGGTGTGGGCAATCTCGAATTCGGAATGTCCTAGGCGAAATGCACCCTCGGCGGCGTGATGTCCGCGCACCGCGATTTGGTTTGCCTGCCAGATACAGGCAATCTCGTATGGCGTCTTGTAGGCGCGTTCATAATGCAGCAGGTCGAGTGCGGCGGTAGTGTTGATCTCAACGATGTCCCATTCTGCAGCTAGCTGGGTCGCCTCGCCGATAAACAGTAAGTCTGCCGTGGGGCCTAGGTACTGCCTGGCGTCGTCCACCGACGGGATGGGGATGATCTCCCAGTGTTCAACCCAGAAGCCGGTAGGGTCGGCAGGCTTCATATGCCAGTAGTCTTCTGGCTGGTTAAATAGCAGGCGAGGCGTCTCGCCGGTACGAAATAGCACGAACGAGTCCGGTGTATCGGTAATGGGTAGCCAGGCCTTAAAATGGGGGTTAACCATAAACGGATAATGGTGGTCGTCGAGAAAGCAGCCGTGCACGTCGCCGGCGGCGATCAATATGCCACGGCAGCCAGCCAGCATGGCTGCATCAGCATAGTATTGCTGCAAGTGCGCCAAGTGGGCCGGGTAAAGGTCGGCAAGGTCACTGGGTATATTGATACTGGAAAGCGTCATATTCAACGTCCTGATAAATATAGAGTCGGTGCTGAGCGCTCACGGTCAGGCAGGCTTAGGGCCTATTGAGATGCCGTGGCGGTGGCATAATATCATAGCTGATGAGGGCATCGCGCGTGGGGGCTGGACATAGGCTCTGACTTGCTCATAATGCGGGTCTATCCAAAACATAATAACAACTCACAATAAAAGGCTAGTAGCATGGAATTACTCACGATCATCACGATGTTGGCTTTGTTGGAGTTTATCTGGATGAGTGTCCGTGTCGGCTCTGCCCGAGGTAAGTACAACATTAAAGCACCGGCCATCACAGGTGATGAAATGTTCGAGCGGCATTACCGTGTGCACTACAACACGCTCGAACAATTGATCGTTTTCCTGCCAGCGCTGTGGGCATTTGGATACTATGTGGGCGAAGAATGGGCCGCGGGATTGGGTTGCGTCTATTTGTTGGGGCGCTTTATTTATGCGATTGCTTATGTCAAAGACCCAGCGAAGCGTGGGCCTGGATTTCTACTGTCCGTTTTACCTGCCTGGATATTGCTGCTAGGTAGCCTCGTCGGCGCCGTCTGGAAACTCATCACAGGCTAATTCAGTGCGTCTTTGGTATCTCCTCAAAGCGCGATGACTCAATCGTTCTAAACGATTGTTTTGAAGAATAGTGTTACGCAATTGTCTTGGACAATAGGCTTAAGCAATAATTTTAAAGAAATTGATGAAATAATAATCACTGACTTAACTCTGGAGTGAAAAATATGGCTGTAGTCGATTACCAAGCGCCATTGTCTATCAAAGAAGCGGTAACCTTGCTGGCCGGGTCTGATATCAAGGCAAAGGTGATGGCCGGCGGCACGGACCTTATCATTCAGTCCAAAAGCCAGGCGACTGAACCCTTACGCATACTGGATCTCAAGCATATCGGCGAGATGCTGTCTCACGATATTAGCGACGCCGGTCTGTCTCTTGGGCCCGCGATGTGTTGTGCCGAGTTTACTGCCCTTGACGATGTCAACGCGTTGTATCCCGGCTTAGTCGAAGCAGCCTACCTGATTGGCTCAACTCAGGTGCAAGGGCGCGCCAGCATTGGCGGCAATTTATGCAATTCGTCACCGGCGGCAGACACCATTCCCGCCCTGATGGCAAGTCGCGCCGAGTGCGTCATTCACGGTGTTGAGGGTGAACGCACCGTGGCAGTGGAAGATTTCGTGACGGGTGTCGGTCGTAACTGCATGCAACCGGGTGAGCTGCTGCAGCGTATCTTGTTGCCACGACCGGCGCCCGGTACTCGTGATGCCTACTTACGCTTTATTCCGCGTACTGAGATGGATATCGCCGTCGCCGGCGCAGGTGTCAGTGTCAGCATTGATGCCAGTGGCACCTGTACGGCTGCAAGAGTGGCTATTGGCGCAGTGGCCCCAACGGCCTTGTTGGTGGTGGACGCCGCTGCGGCCCTAGTGGGCACCCAACTCGATGAGTCAGCACTGGCGCAGGCTGCAGCAGCTGCATCAGTCGCTGCCAGCCCCATTACGGATCGACGGGGCACCGCTGACTACCGACGTCAAATTGTAGGTGTGCTGGTTAAGCGTGCCGCACTCATCGCTAAACAACGCGCCCAGGCAAGCTTGTAGGAGAATTAATTATGGCGAAATTACATATCACGACATCAATAAACGGTGATGCCACTGAGTTTCTGTGTGAGCCCCACGACACGCTACTTGATGTCTTACGCAACGACCTGCAGATGACAGGCACCAAAGAGGGCTGTGGTTCTGGCGATTGCGGAGCTTGTTCGGTGACTGTCGATGGTCGTCTGGTCTGTGCTTGTTTAGTGCTGGGTGTTGAGGCCGAAGGCCGAGAGATTGGTACCATTGAAGGCGTCGGCGATAGCGACAAGTTGAACGTTATTCAAGAGAAGTTTTTAGAGCATGCTGCCCTGCAGTGTGGCATTTGCACCCCTGGACTGGTGGTTTCGACCCAAGCATTATTGAAGCTCAATCCTGACCCCACCGAAGCTGAAGCGCGTTATTTTCTTGCTGGTAATCTGTGCCGCTGTACTGGCTACGATAAAATTATTCGCGCCGTACTCGATGCTGCCGCGACCATGAAGGGAGCCGCATAATCATGAGTGAAGCCCGCGAGTTTAAATATATTGGTCAGAATACGATCCGTCCTGATGGCTTCGATAAGGTCACAGGTCGCGCCAATTACGGCGCCGACATGTCTCTACCAGGTATGGTTTGGGGAAAAATTCTTCGCAGTCCCCATGCTCATGCCATCATAAAATCGTTAGATATATCGAAGGCAGAGGCGCACCCTGGTGTATTGGCTATTGCCACTCACGCTGATTTCCCCAGTGTCACTGACGAGGCAATTGAGTCAGGCGAGGGGAGCTCAACCCTGCTTGACCTGGCGCGAAATGTACTGGCCAAAGACAAGGTGCTTTATCACGGGCATGCAATAGTCGCCATTGCCGCCAAGACAGCTGCCCTCGCTGAGCAAGCTCTGGCGTTGGTAGAAATTGACTATGAAGTGCTCAAGCCAGTACTTGATGTACGCACGGCCATGGCCGCTGACGCCCCATTGTTGCATGCTGATATGTTTACCCAGGGTCTAGAAGAGGCACCGACGAGGGCGTCGAACATTGCTGTACGCCACGAAATGAAGCTTGGTGATATCGACGCGGGTTTTGCTGAGGCAGACGTGATTGTTGAACGTGAGTTTTATACCCCTACTGCGCATCAAGGTTACATCGAACCCCATGCTTGCACCGTACGCTATGACAAAGATGGCCAGTCCATGGTCTGGTGTTCGACGCAAGGACACTTTGACGTGCGCTCCAGTACGGCCAAGTTATTGGGTATGAATCTTGGCAAGTTAAAGGTTATCGCCAGTGAGATCGGCGGCGGCTTTGGTGGCAAGACCACTGTCTATTTGGAACCTGTTGCATTGATTTTATCCCGCAAGTCTGGCCGCCCAGTAAAGATGGTCATGAACCGCGATGAGGTGCTCAAAGCGACCGGGCCGGGTTCGGCAAGCCGTTCAAAGATTAAGTTAGGCGCCAAAAAAGACGGCACCATCACCGCCATGCAAGGCTGGCTGGCTTATGAAGCGGGGGCCTTTAAAGGCTCACCCGTGATGCTCGGTTGTATGACTGCGTTTACGCCTTACGCCGTGGCAAATATGTATATTGAGGGTTTTGACGTTGTTGTCAACAAGGCGAAGGTTGCGGCTTATCGTGCACCCGGAGCACCCCAAGCAGAGTTCGCCGTGGAGATGTTAGTCAACGAGTTGGCGGTTGAATTAGGCCGTGACCCCATCGATTTACGCCTGCAAAATGCCGCGAAAGAAGGCACTCAAACTATTTACGGTCCTAAGTTCAAGCGTGTTGGGCTGGTGGAATGTCTGGAAGCTGCACGTGACTCCGCGCACTACAAGCAGGCGTTGCAGGCGAGTCAGGGCCGCGGCATCGCTGCTGGATTCTGGTTCAATGTGGGGGGGCAATCGAGTGTCGTCATCAATATGAATCCAGATGGCACGGGTACTATCGTCGAGGGTTCCCCTGATATCGGTGGTTCCAGAGCCTCCATGCAGATGATGGCAGCCGAGGCGATGGGCATTGCGCCGAGCCTGCTCAAGCCGATTATTGCTGACACCGAGAATGTGGCCTTTAGTCAAGGAACAGGGGGCAGTCGAACGACGTTTGCCACGGGTATGGCGGTCATTGAGGCGGCCGAGGACGTGGTCAATCAAGTGAAACAGCGTGCCGCATCAGTCTGGAATGTCACAGCCGAACAAGTGGACTGGGCCGATGGCGCCGCGACTAATATGGCAGGTGAAGAGCGTCTGACGTTAGCGGAGGTTTGTGCGGGTGCTGAGCGTACCGGTGGTCAAATATCCGGTCGTGCGAACATCAATGCTCGGGGTGCTGGTCCGAGCTTTGCCGTGCATCTGTGTGATGTCCAGGTCGATAAAGAGACCGGTAAGGTTGACGTGGTACGCTACACCGCGATTCAAGATGCGGGCAAGGCGATTCATCCACAGTATGTTGAAGGTCAGTACCAGGGCGGCGCGGCCCAGGGCATCGGTTGGGCACTTAATGAAGAGTATGTCTTCAGTGCTGATGGTTTGATGGAGAACGCAGGATTTCTTGATTATCGTATTCCAGTGGCCTCAGACCTGCCGATGATCGACACGATCATTGTTGAGGTACCGAATGCGTTTCACCCTTATGGTGTGCGTGGCGTTGGTGAGTCGGGCATTATTCCGCCGTTGGGTGCCGTGGGTTATGCGGTTGAGAATGCTATTGGTGCCAAAGTCACTGACTTGCCGTTGTCGCCACCGCGGGTATTGGCTCTGATACAAGGTAACACCTAGTTTAAGAGATAGGGTAGAGGTGGTTCATGGCGCGAGTCGTATTTTCTAGCGAGCAACAAAGACTGACGCAAGAGGCTGAGTGTGACGTGGTCGCCAGTACGTATCGTCAATTGATTGATGCCGTCATCACTCGTTATCCGCGCCTAGATCGCGATGATTTCATGCGTATGGCTATTGCCATCGACGGTGAGATCATTCATGAGCCGTTGCTTGAAACGGTTGGTGACAACAGCGAAGTGCATTTTTTCCATTTTATTGCCGGCGGATGATTACTCACTGTTTTTCGACAAACGTGGGTGTGCATCCGGTCACCGGTGAGGCTGTTGTTGACTGGCATCTCAACAATGATGACGTTCATCTGGTTATCAGTAGCTTCGGGTTGCGCCTGCAATCACTGGTGTTTCGTGACCAGTACGCTACACGATTGAATCTGGTGCTTGGTCTGGACAGCTTCGAGGATTATCAACATGACGAGAATTATCTCGGCGCGGTGGTGGGGCGCTTTGCTAATCGAATTCGTGATGGTGCCTTGCAGGTAGATGACCAACCCATTATGTTGGATCTCAACCATGGACAACATCATCTGCACGGTGGTGCCAATGGTTTCTCACAGCGAGTGTGGGAGGGTGAGGCCACGACCGATGGTGTTCGGTTTCAATTACTCAGCGCGGCAGGTGATCAGGGCTATCCAGGCACATTGCAGGTGACGGTGACGGTTTCACTCGTTGGCTCAGCCCTAGGCTATCACTATCAAGCGACTAGCGATGTTGATACCGTGATCAACTTGACGAATCACTCCTACTTCAATCTCAATGGTACAACTGGCTGGCAAGATAGGGTCGTGAGCGTTCACAACCATGAATTGAGTATTCGGGCCGGGCAATACCTACCTATCGACGCGGAAGTTTTGCCAACAGGGGGAGTCGTGTCCGTCGAGGGAACACCATTTGATTTTCGTAAGATGAAAACGATTGGCCTAGGTCTGGATGCTTCGCACGATCAATTACGCCTGGGTCAGGGTTTCGATCATTGTATGGTATTGGATGTCATGTCGGAGCCGACGACCGAAATTCCCGTGGCGACGCTTTATAGCCCGTTGTCAGGCATTCGTCTTGAGGTAAGTACGACTGAACCGGGCCTGCAATTGTATACGGGCAATTACCTGCCAATGCCGCAAGCGGGTTTATGCCTGGAAACCCAGCACTTTCCCGACAGTCCTAATATGGCGCAGTTTCCCTCGACACGCCTTTTTGCTGGCGATGTGTTTGATAGTACGACGATCTATCGGCTGAGTTGTGATGTGCGTGAGGCTGGAAAGAGGCTGCGTAGAGAAAGTGCTGCGATTTCGTCTTTGCGCCGGTTCTGAAAGCAAACCTTTAAGGGCTACTCAACTTAAGTACCCATCAGGATACTGCTGCTGCCAACGCCAGGCATCTCGGCAAATCGCTTGCAAATCCTTCGTTGTATGCCAACCCAATTCCTCTCGCGCTTTTCCAGCATCGGCATAGCAACTGGCTATATCCCCTTCACGGCGTGGGCCTATCGTATAAGGCAGCGTCAAATCGTTAGCTGTCTCAAAAGCGTTAATAATATCCAGTACTGAATAACCAATGCCGGTGCCAAGATTGTAAGTCACCATGCCTGGCTTGCTGCTAAGCTTTTTTACGGCTGCCAGGTGACCCATCGCCAAATCAACCACATGAATATAATCACGTACGCAGGTGCCGTCAGGCGTCGCGTAGTCGTCGCCGAAGACAACCAGCTTGTCACGCTTACCCACAGCTACCTGTGTGACAAACGGCATTAAGTTGTTAGGCATGCCCTGTGGATCTTCACCAATTTCGCCACTCTCATGCGCGCCACCGGGGTTAAAATACCGCAGGCGCGCTACATTAAAATCAGGATTGGCGTGACACACGTCTTCCAATATTTTCTCGATAAACAGCTTGGTGCGCCCATAGGGATTCGTGGCATCAATGATTTGACATGTCTCGTCAATGGGTATGCGTTGTGGGTCGCCGTAGACGGTTGCTGAAGAGCTAAACACCAGTTGATTAACATGATGACGCCCCATCACCTCAATCAAATTCAAGGTGCTGCCGATATTGTTTTGATAATAAGCCAGTGGCTTCGCAACAGACTCCCCCACCGCTTTGAGGCCAGCGAAATGTACCACGGCATCAAAGGCGTGTTGAGTAAACAAGCCATCAAGGCCCGCCAAGTCAAGCAGGTCGAGCTGGTGGAAATTAATGGGCTGGCCCGTCAGGCGTTCGACCCGACGAATCGACTCGACAGAGCTGTTGAGTAGGTTATCTGCGATGGTGACCTGATGTCCGGCCTCAATAAAGGCCAATGCGGTATGTGAGCCTATATAGCCGGCACCGCCAGTGAGTAGTATGTTCATGAAGGGCTCTTCATCGTAAGTTCATACTAAGGTGCTGTTCCAACTCGGTCAGCGCCTGCTCACTGTTGAGTACTTTGATCGTGGTCATGCCTAACGCCTTGGCTGGTTTGAGGTTGATACCCAGATCATCCAGAAAGATGGCCTCGCTAGGCGCGATGGATAACGCCTCGCAAGCCAGTTTATAGATGCCGGGGTCAGGTTTACGCATGCCAGCCTTGCTGGATTCGACAACGTGATCGAAGAGTGCCATGACATCCGCGAATTGCTTTGAGCGCTCAGGATCGCGTGCCATACCTGCGCCCGTACCCGCGTTCTTAACATTGTTGGTGATACAACCGACCTTCATCTTCGCCTTGATCAACTTCAAGGCATGGACCATCTCTGGCCGCAGTTCACCCGAGAGTAGGGCGAGTACCTGCTGGCCGCGTACCTCATGTCCTAGGCCGAGTGCCTCCGCTGCAAATAGTGCATCGAAGTCATTAACGTCGATGTGGGCGCTCTCAAGTTGTGCCCAGGCATTGGTCTGTGGGTTTGTTGAATTGATGGTACGAATAAAATCAGTTGGCAAATTCTCCGCGCGCTCGAAGCGATTGAATGCCTCAAAAGGGCTTGATGTCATGACACCGCCAAAATCCCATAAAACAGCTTTAAACATGGTTATTCACTCACATTGATTTCAAACATGGCGGAATCAGGTCGTGCCAGTCCGCGCTGGGATGAACTGATCGCGTCGATCATTAGTTTTACGTTGGCAGAATCGGGGAATTCAGCGCTGGCTTGCGTGACCGCAGCTTCAAGGCGTAATTCGCGCATGAAGAGTATGCGGAAAGCCTTTCGTACCTCGGCAATTTCTTCGGAGCTGTGACCCGCGCGCTCCATCCCGACCTTGTTGATGACGCGCATGTGCGCCGGGAATCCTTCGGCGATCGTGAATGGCAAGACATCTTGAATGACCCGGCTCATACCACCTATCATGGCCGCTCTGCCGATATGACAAAACTGATGAATCGCGGACAGACCACCAATATTGACATGGTCGCCGATAATGACATGACCCGCGATGAGTGCGCTGTGAGACATCACGACATGGTTGCCCACCTGGCAATTATGCGCGACATGGGCATGGGCGAGTAACGTGCAGTTATCACCAATGCTGGTCACTGAACCCGCTTCAGTGCCGCTGTGGATGCTGACGAACTCGCGGATCGTATTGCGCGCGCCGATTTTTGTGTAGGTGATAGTGTCAGGAACGTGTTTGGTATCTTGTGATTCGATACCGATTGTCGCGAAGGGAAATATCTCTGTATCGGGACCAATTTCCGTATAAGGATCGACGACCACATGTGAGCGTAAGACTGTATTGGCGCCGATAGTGACGTTCGCGGCGATGGTACAAAAAGGGCCGATGTGACAATTGTCACCAATCTCGGCTTTTGGATCGACGACGGCGAGTTTGTCGACATGAATCATGGTTCTCTCCCTCGGGCTGCAATCGCGCCCGGATTTTCACATCTACTGCAGCGGGGTTATCTCCGTCTCCAGGATCGTTGTGCGTTTTTGTATGGCTTGTACGTATGGCCTGCTCGCAATCTGCCCATAGTATCACTGTATCGGGCGAGAGGAGGAGGGTGTTTTCAGGCGGTGCTAGTCGTGAAGGTGGTCGTTATTCGAGTGATTCGTGGTTTCAATGAGAATAGGGGGCTGTTGTCAGGCTAATCGGTAGGATTTTGTGCGTTCGCACATATTGTGGCCATGCGATATGACTGTATTTAAATCTTTAAGATTGACTACAATACCTGTATCTACAGTGCTATCTGCGCTAACGATGCTGATACGTTGCAATAATCAGGGTGTGAATCCACGCAGTGCCTAACATGATGACGTCACACCTGCAAAGCTCAATAATGGATATATGTCCATTATTGAGTGTAAAGGGTTGGTTTTCTTTTCATGGCTCGATGCTATAATTCCGATCTCTTTAGTTAACAGGCGAAGTCCAGCCGATGCGTCGGCGGATAGTTTCTTTATGCAAGACGAAATTAAAACAGCACTGGCTCCTTTAGATAGGTCACTCAGCAACACTCACTCCTTCAGCAAGGAAGATTTGATCGAATGCGGCCATGGCCGATTGTTCGGGCCGGGTCGCGCGCAGCTGCCTATTGATGAAATGCTGATGATCGACCGCATTGTTGATATCACGGAAACGGGGGGTACGCACGGTAAGGGAATGATCAGAGCCGAGATGGATATTCACCCAGACCTATGGTTTTTTAAGGTTCACTTTCCTGGCGACCCAGTGATGCCCGGGTGTCTGGGACTTGATGCGTTGTGGCAATTAGTAGGCTTTTATCTCGCATGGCGCGGTAACTGGGGTATCGGTCGCGCGCTGGGATGTGGCAAAGTAGGCTTTCGCGGTCAGGTTCTGCCGACAGCGGAAAAACTTGAGTATGAGATCGATCTGACTCGAGTGCGTGAGGGCAAAACAGTACTGGGTATTGCCAATGCAAGAGTGCTCGCTGACGGCAAGCAAATTTACGTTGCTGAAGGTATCAAAGTAGGTCTGTTCAACTCCCTCGAAGAATTTTAGGTGTTCATATGAAACGTGTAGTTATATCGGGAATGGGGCTGGTTTCACCGCTGGGTAATAATAAGGCGGAAACTTTGTTGTCTCTGCGTGAGACGCGTTCGGGCATCAAGTTTAAGGAAGAATACAAAGAGATGGGGCTCAAGAGCCACATTGCTGGCAGCATCGATTTGGATCTTGCGTCGATGATCGATCGCAAGTTATATCGATTTATGGGTGATGCGGCGGCATTCTCCTACGTCGCTCTGGCGGAAGCGATTGCTGATGCCGGTCTTGAAGACTCAGATGTATCGAATAATCGCACGGGTATTGTCGCCGGCTCTGGCGGTGCTTCGTCATCCAACTTGACGGAGGCGGCAGACATCCTGCGCACCAAAGGCATCAAGCGCATTGGGCCTTACAGGGTCACTCGAACCATGGGTTCGACGGTTTCGGCTTGCTTGGCAACGGCATTTAAAATTAGGGGCGTCAATTACTCCATCACCTCGGCGTGTTCTACCAGCGCGCATTGTATCGGCCATGCGGCTGAGCTGATTCAGCTGGGTAAGCAGGATATCGTTCTGGCCGGTGGTGGTGAAGAAGAGCACTGGAGCATGAGCTCGTTGTTTGACGCGATGGGGGCGTTATCGACTAAGCGCAATGACTCGCCCGGTACGGCGTCCAGGGCCTACGATGCAGACCGTGATGGGTTTGTTATCGCCGGTGGCGGTGGCTTCTTGGTGGTTGAAGAGCTCGAGCATGCCAAGGCCCGTGGCGCAAAAATTTACGCAGAGCTCGTTGGTTATGGCGCGACCTCTGACGGCTTCGACATGGTATCGCCCTCAGGAGAGGGCGGCCAGCGCGCAATGGAAATGGCACTGGCGACGGTGAATGGTCCTGTTGACTATATTAATGCCCATGGCACGAGTACGCCAGCAGGTGATATTCCTGAAATTAAGGCCATTCGCGCGGTCTTTGGTGATTCGATCCCCCCTTTATCGTCAACTAAGTCATTGTCAGGCCACTCTCTGGGTGCCGCCGGTGTACACGAAGCTATTTACAGTCTGTTGATGCTTGAGAACGACTTTATCTGTGCCTCGGCTAATATCGATAACCTTGACCCATTGGTGGGTGATGCGCCCGTCGTGACCAGTCGTGTTGACGGGGTCAAGCTCAATACCGTGATCTCTAATAGTTTTGGCTTTGGCGGCACTAACGCTGTGCTGGCCTTTCAGCGATATAATGGCTGATTAGGGCGCCGCTTTTACCTGCCGTCGTCTCACGAGCGCCGCGATAACAAGTCGCGGCGCTGCTCCGGCCGGATCACAATCTGCGGCAGGCTGGATCTAGTGTGCACTCGCCATTTCATTTGCTAAAATTTTATAATCTGCGCCGTAACTTAATTATTCGTTGCTATCCATTATGTGGGCTTCATGATTCAATGGCGCTTTAAATTGCCGTGGTCATTGTTTAATGAACAGAAGCAAGGTCGTTATCATTGAGGACGAGCCTGACATCGTCGAAGTGATGAGTTATAACCTCAAGCGCGAAGGATATCAGGTCAGTGCCTCGAGTCGTGGTGATGAGGGCCTAACCTTGGTGCGTAATCTGTCGCCCGCGTTGGTCCTGCTCGACCTGATGTTACCCGGTATCGATGGTCTGTCTATCTGTCAGCAGTTAAAAGCTGATCCTATCACCCGTGATATTCCTATTATTATCGTCTCGGCCAAGGGTGAAGAGAGCGATGTGGTGATTGGTCTGGGGTTGGGCGCCGATGATTATATTGCCAAGCCATTCAGCCCGCGAGAACTGTTAGCCCGGGTTAAAGCGGTATTGCGCCGCGGCCCTGTGCGTGACGATCAGCAAAAAGAGCGCATTCAAATCAAAGACTTGATGATCGATATTGCGCGGCATGAGGTCAGCATTGCTGGCGAGCAGGTCAAGTTGACCAGTACCGAGTTCAAGCTACTTTTCCAGCTAGCATCGCAAGTGGGTCGCGCGTTCTCCCGAGAACAGCTATTGAACCGTGTGGTTGGCGAGGGCGTGATCGTGGTGGATCGAAATATTGATGTGCATATCCGTTCGATTCGCAAGAAGTTGGGCGACTACAGCCAGATGATTCATACTATTCGCGGCGTCGGTTACCGATTTCTGGACGAATAGACCAGATGTTAAAGTCACGTGTTCTATGGCAGCTGTATGGTGCTTTTGGCGTCATGATATTGGTCAGTACCCTTGTGTTTGGTGTGCTGACGTCGTCTCGTGTGCAGCAGGATGCGAGGGAACAGATTCGTGTCGGGTTGTTCGCCCAGGCGTCCATCCTTGAATATGTCTACAGGCCTTATCTGCGCCGAGGCACCGTGATGAGCGTCAGCGAATACGGCGTGCTTGGGGAGCGCCCTGATAGCCGGATCACCATTATCGACGATGCCGGCGTGGTTCTGGCTGATAATCGCCAATCGCCGAGTTTGATGAATAATCATAGTCAGCGTCCTGAAATTCTTGAAGCCCAGCATGATGGCCAGGGTGATTCTGAACGTTACAGCAGCACCGTTGACCAAAACTTGCTATACGTGGCCGTGCGCGTCAGCGAAGGCGAGCGAATTTTGGGTTATGTCCGTATCGCTGTCCCCATTGTTGCCGTGGAGCAGCAGTTGGGAGAGTTACGCAACAGAATTTATGTCAGTGCCGCCGTGATTACCGCGTTCTTCCTGGTACTGGGCTTTATATTGGCTCGAGGATTCACCCGTCCAATCGTCGAGATGACCAATGTGGCATCCCGAATCGCTCGTGGTGAATACAACCTGCGCCTGCCGAGTCTGCGCCATGATGAGATTGGCGAGTTGGCACTGGCGTTGAATAATTTGGCACAGGGCGCCCAGGGCCGTATCGTCGCGCTAACCAATAGTCGTGATCAAATAGCGGCGGTACTTTCAGGTCTCAATGAAGGCGTTATCGCCGTCAATCTGCAGCAGCGCATAGTCCACTTGAATGCCGCAGCCCGATCGATGCTGGTGCTGGGTGACGAGCCGATGCTAGACGCGCCCCTATGGGAAACCATTCGTATCAGTGAGATTAGCCATGCGGTGGATACCTGCATGCGTGAGCAAATGACCGTGAATGCAACCGTCAGGCGTGGGGGTAAGACGCTTGAGTTGACCGTTATTGTGATGCGCAATCAAGAAACGGGTAAGGCCAGCGGTGCCATTATCGTCTTGGGGGACTTTACCGAAATGGTGCGCTTACAGAAGATTCGGACCGATTTTGTCGCCAATGCCTCGCACGAATTAAAGACGCCGATCGCTGCTATACGAGGTTTTGCTGAGACCATCATTGATGACCCTGAGATGCCGGATGATACGCGTGATCACTTTATGGAGAGAGTTCGCAGTCAAGCGTCGCGACTCGACACTATTGTTCAAGACCTTATTCATCTGTCGCGTTTCGACTCCCCCATTGACCTGCCAGCCGATTCTGAGATCAATCTGGTTGCGTTGGTTAATCAGGTGTTTAAAGCCAAGTCAGAAGATGCGCTGGATGCGGGTGTGACCATAGAAATCAGTTTGCCTGACTATCCCGTTGAGGTAGATGGTGACCGTGGCGGGTTTGAGCAGATGGTCAGTAATTTGCTGGATAATGCCATTAAATACACGCGCGGCGAAGGTGCATCCGTGGCGCTACGACTCACCACGGTGGGCGATATCGCCATTATCGAGGTTGAGGACAACGGGATTGGTATTGCCGATGACGAACAACAGCGCATCTTTGAACGTTTTTATCGGATCGATCAGGCGCGCTCGAGAGACCTTTCGCGAAACAAGGGTGGCACAGGCCTAGGCTTGTCCATCGTCAAGCATGTTGCGCAATCCCATAAAGGCAATGTATCCGTCGTTAGTCAAGAAGGGCAGGGCACGACTTTTACCGTGCGTATTCCTTTCAATCGGTTAGTCTCAGGTCATGACCAGGCTGAGGTTGACCATGCCAAACCGGTCTCCCATCAAACCATCGACACCGATAGACCTCAATAGATCGACCTCGGTATCGTTGCTGACGCCGTCGATAATGACCTTAATGTCGAGGTCATGAGCCATATTGGTAATGCTGCGGATAAAGATGACACTGCGTGGGTCCTGGTTGATTGGGTCGATATCTCGCAGGTCAATACGAAGAATATCCAGATCGATCTGAAACAGATGGGTCAAGGGTGTTTTCGGGCTGGCGAACAGGTTTAATGCCAGCTTCGCGCCGAGTTCAGCTATCTTTTTCGCGAGTACTTGAAAATCTTTCAAGTTCAAATCGGTGCGGGTTTCGTTGATTTCCAGAATGAGTTGTCCCGCGGGCAGTTCATTCTGCGCAAGTACTGAGCGCAAATTATTGATAAAGCTGGGGTTCATCAGCTGAAATGCCGGAAATGGTATAACCAGTGCCGTGTTGGTGTCGATGAGGTTGGCAAGGCGAAAATCGTTGTATTTTCGTACCCCATTCGTCAGCATATTATGGGTCAGCTTGGCTTGGGTCTGGTTGTTTTCCATGGCCGAGATGATATCTGTGGCGTCCACGCTGGTGCGGTCGGCGTGATCCCATATCAGGCTCATATAGTGCCCGAGCACGTGTTGCTCGTCTGTTGAGATAAAGGGCTGGAAGCATAGCTCTAACTGATCTTTGGCGAGGGCCTCGCGAAACTCACCCTCACGATCGACTTTTTCAAGATAATTCTGATTCAGCGACTCGGTAAAATATTGTATGCCGTGTCGTCCGTTGTCCTTGGCGATTTGCATGGCGATGCTGCTATTGGTCAGCAGATCACCTGTGGTATCGGCGCACTCAGGATAGGTCGCGATGCCTATGCTGACACTCGAAAAGATCTCGTTGCCATCGATTAAGAAGGCCTCGTCGAGGCTCTTTAGAATATTTTGGGCCGCGGTGGTCGCGTCGCTAACATCAAACATATGGGTGAGTGCCACAGTGAATTCATCACCACCCAAGCGCGCAACAATATCAAGATCTGAGATACAATTACGGATGCGATGGGCGACGCCCTGTAGCAGCTTGTCACCTACATTGTGACCCAGTCCTTTGTTGATATGCGAGAAGTGGTCGATGCCGATATAGAGTACCGCGCAGGGCGCTGCGCGTTTACGAGAAATCAGCACGTTGGTCTTAGCCTTGTACAACGCGATGAGGCCACGCAGTACCTCCTCAAACTTAAACCGGTTGGCTAGGCCCGTTAGTGGATCATGGGTAGTCATAGAGGTGATCTGCGCATCCGTGCGAGAGCGCCGTGAAATATCCTTAAAAACCAGCAGCGCCTGCAACACTGGATGGTCCTTGATGGGAACGGCGACAAAGGTGGTGGTGACCTTACCGCCGTCGTTGGTCCACAGTGTGGCTTTCTTCACTTGTACGGTTTTGTTGACGGCCAGTGCCGTGGCAACGGGATGCGCTTGCCATTGTGGGTCTGTGTCGTGGTAGGCCTTCTCGAAGATACTTTCCAGGCCAATGCCGAGTATCTCGGTATAGCGCGTTCGTAGCATCTTGATCATGGTGGGGTTGCAATAACGGATACGACCGTTCCTGTCGATACCGGCAATGCCTTCGTCAGCCTTGTCTTCCATTTCGTCTTCAAATTGCCGAATGGTGGCAATACTATTGCGATACTCAGAGAGCACCAGCAAGGTGGCTACCCGATAGGAGAGTTGTTCATAGTTAACAGGTTTGTAGATCAATTCTGGCGGCCAGATCGAGTTGCCGTGCAGGGTAGCTTTGTGGCGCGCGAAATTGGTTTCCATGAAAATAATAGGAATATTGACCGTACGACCATTGCCAGCCAAGTGATTGGCGACCTGATAGCCATCCATATCGGGCATATCAACATCGAGGATAATCAAGGCCGGCTGGTGGGTCGTTGCCAGTCGAATAGTCTCCATGCCATTGCTGGCGATCAACAAGTCTGCGTTCAGGTCAGATAAAGCAGCAGCCAGTGACAGTCGATTCGATTTTGAGTCATCGGCAATTAGTATCTCTGAAATGTCGTTCACACAGTGCTCGCGTTAGGGTCATCATTGATAAGTATAGATGGTTAAATCCCTTTCGTTGGTTTAAAGGGCTGTTGTCGGTTATATAGCTGGACTAGAGGTGCCGACGTATCACCCGAGCCGCGTGATGACCTGGTAGGCCGCTGACGCCCCCCCCAGGGTGAGTGCCAGCGCCACACAGATAAAGATTGGGTATTTCTGTCTGATATTGTCCCATGCCGAGCATTGGCCGCGCTGAGAACAGCTGATCGAGGCTTAAACGACCATGGAAAATGTCACCACCTACCAGGCCAAACTTTTGCTCTAGATCCCATGGGCTATGGATTTGGCGCGCTAGGATGCTGGCGCTAAAGCCCGGTGCGTAGGCCTCGACGGTGCTGATAATACGATCAGCAGCTGCCTCGCGGTGCTCGTCCCAGCGGCCACCCAGAGCAGGGTCGAAATGTTGGCAGAACAGACTGGCAACATGCTGACCGGGGGGTGCGAGGCTATCATCAACAATACTGGGGATCAGCATCTCGACGATAGGGTTATTTGACCAGCCTTGTCGGCGGGCATCAGTAAACGCCTGATCCATGTAGTCCAGTGAGGGTGCCATGATAATGCCGCCCTCGAGGCAGCCATCAATGCTTTGGGCTTGGTTAATACCTAGGGCAGTGAAGCGGGGAAGTTCGCTCAAGGCAACATTCATGCGAAAGGTGCCACTCTGGCATTTGTAGCCTGCAAAGTGATGCAATACGTCCGGGCTAACATCGGCGCTGTCCATAAGTTGTTCGAACAACAGCTTTGGGTTGACGTTAGCGATCACCAGGTCAGCGGACAGATGCGTGCCGTCTGCTAGAAACACGCCACGGGCTTGGCCTTTATGGATATCAACCTTGGCGACGGCGCTATTAGTGCGAATCTCAACGCCCCGTGCTAGCGCCTCCTTAGCCATGGCTTGGGTAATGGCGCCCATGCCTCCGACGGCATGGCCCCAGATGCCGCTTTGGCCATTAACCTCGCCAACCACGTGGTGCAGCAGCACATAGGCCGAGCCGGGTGCGTAGGGGCTGGCAAAGTGACCAACGATGGCATCAAAGCCGAGTAGCGCCTTGATGGCGTCAGACTCGAACAGGTCATCGAGTAATTCCCCGGCACTGACAGAGAACAGCTTGACCAAGAAACGCTTCTGGCGGTCATTCAACTGCCCAAAGGTGCGACTGAGGCTGAACAGCTTGAAAAGGTCGCCAAAGCCAATATCGATCAGGTTCGGTGGGGTGAGCAGCATGATCTCTTTGACCACGGGGACGATCTCGTCGAGGGTTTGATAGTAATGGCCAAGTTGCTGCGCATCACGTTTAGAAAACATCGCTAAGGACCGCTGAGTATCCTCCAGTGCCGGGTAGCTCACCAGGCTGCGACCATCGGGCAACGGCACAAAGTTATTGATGCGCCGTGGCAAAATCGTTAAGCCATGGGCGTGCAGATTCAGGTCTTCAATAATTTTTGGGTGTAACAGGCTGACGGTATAGCTGGCGACGGAATTGCGAAACCCTGGGTGAAATTCCTCTGTGACCGCTGCACCGCCGACAATATCGCGTCGCTCAAGTACAGTGACCTTAGTCCCACTGTTAGCCAGATAAGCCGCACAAACTAGGCCGTTGTGGCCACCGCCTATAATCACTGCATGTTTCGTCATGGATGTCTTACGCTCTTGAGTATTAGCGGGTCGCTAGTGTATGGTACGCGGCGTCTGCACTGCTCGGCCACGGGGTCTGCGTTGCAGGCCGAGCTTGCCCTATTATGACCGATACCAATACTGATAAGCCTTCTGAGGTGGACAAACCGCAACTGAGTATCTGGCAGCTCGCCTGGCCGGCTATTATCAGCAATTTGCTGTTTTCAGTGATAGGTCTGGTCAGTATCAAAATTGTTGGTTCCCTCGGAGCCTCCGCCGTGGCGTCTGTCACCACCGGCAATCGCATATTCTTTGC